>CAVGFV010000097.1:0-2056 GCA_963628765.1 Succinimonas sp. | reverse complement strand
CCTAAACTCTGTCGTTATTTGTATGTTTAGGGTCAAAAGGACTGAACGTAAAGTTCAGTCCTTTTTATTTGAGGATTATTGTAGATTACTTAGGGTCATATCTAATTCATCTAATATTTGGGTATTATCATCTTCATCAGCTTCTTCATTTTCATTAAACGATTTTTCGTTAATCTCTGCCGTTGGCAAAGGAATTTCTAATGCCTCTAATAGCTTCTTTTGCACGCCTGTTACAGCAGTGAAATAACTACCTTCTCTGAATTTTGTTTGTTCAATAGAATTAAGAACTGCTAGAAGCTTATTGTCTGAATCGTAAGGAATTTTTAAACCTTTAGCACTAGCATTATTCACTCTACGCCTAAACATCGTGCCTATAGCACAGGCTAAAAACATTACGAATGTCTTTCCTTCTGTTGATTCATCTTTTGATGTTCTATATCTATTTCCGCCAACAGTTTGTTTTACAACTTTGAATGCATCTTCAACCCTTTCTCTTTCGTAGTAGGCGGTCCAAGCTTCTATCGGATCTGAAACAGAATTGGATACAAGAATACGAATACCTTTATTAAGTAGGTATGAGTTTTTTCCTTGATTGTTAGTACTGTAAGTACCATTGTCACAATCTTTAATAAACTTGCTTTTATCGTCTTCTTCTTCCTTGGTTAAAGGCTGGTTGTTTTTAAGTTTTTCCAAGATAGGGAGGATTCTATTTTTCAATAAAAGTTTTTCACACTCAGCTTTTATATCCTTGTCGAGATAAATGAGGATGTATAAGTTTGTTTTTTCTTTAACAGGTCTACCTGTTGCGGTTTTATCATATGTAGGATATGACCAAGAATAACTCCTTGAAACGCAATAACACTGGATCTTTGAGTTATAAGAACAGAAGTCATCAAGTTTTTGAAGATTCTCAGAAATTAATTGTTTGGCAAATAAATAGCTAGTACGACAGTTAAGTATAAAATTTACACCTCTCAATAAAAATTGATTGATATTCTGAATGGAACTATATCCTTTGTCTGATACCAATATTGCCTGTCTATTTATGCCTAAACGGGTAATTTCTGATATTACATAGCTTACTGTTGAAACATCAGGAGTATTGCCTGTATACGTTTTGTAGTAAATAGGAGCTCCAGTAGTTTGATTCACTAACATTAGAAGATTAATCTGTCTCAATGCGTCACCATCTTTGTTATGTCCCCATTGAGCTTTTGTTAGTCTGCTACTATATGTAGAAATCGATGTGGAATCTAAAGCATAGTAAATATTTTTTTCGGTTCCTTTTTTCTTTTCTTGCTCAGCCGTTAATTTATTCAGCAGGTTTAGGAATTTGTCGATTTCGTCAGGTGTTATTTTAGAGAATATCCTTGATATTTGAGCACTATCTAGAGGTTTTTGATAAGGCATTCTGTGCTTACGTGTAAAGTTTTCGTAAAGATGGGTAGCAGAATTTGAAGTTAGGTACATGTAGTAAGCTAATGATAGTAATTTCTTATACCTATTGTATTTTGAGAATACCTTTGTTAGTGCCTGTGTAAGTGAAGATGCTGCAATAACGTTATCTAATGTCCAAGTAGCACCGGCACAAAGTCTCTGTAAATTAATAGCATCTTTTACAGATATCATTTCGTCAACAGGTTCAAATTTATAATCGTAAACATTTCTATTGCCTTTTCGACCGACTATAACTCTTCGAGTGACAAAACCTTCAAGTTCTGGATGTTCTTCTAGAAATTCCTCATTCCATTCAATAACACCTTCGAGTTCTCCACCTATGATTTTTCCAACGGTTTTATTTTGACCAGGTACTCTTCTTGGTTGTTTATGTTCTTTATCCCAAGCAATCTTATAAGTAGTAACGTAAGAATATTTACCACGGCCAATTACCATTAAAGGGGGAAGTTTAGGTGTGTTAACAACAGACATGATTATCTCTATATAAACATAGATATTATATGTTTATATTATAACGCAAAAAATTAAGGAAGTCATATGTTTTCTACAACTTCCTTAAACTTTTTTTCTGTGTATGTTTAAAATGACAGAATTACGG
>CAVGFV010000096.1:0-7062 GCA_963628765.1 Succinimonas sp. | reverse complement strand
CTTTTATAGAACATAAATGTTTCTTCTTTAGGAGCTGTATCAATGAACAGAATTTATCCCTAAATATATCTCTATCGCTTGAACGCATCCTAATACCACCTATTGACGGCAACACTGGGTACTGCGAATCTAGCATATGTTCTTTACAATATATAGATACAAAATCTGAGTTACCACGCGAATACAGAGCCCATAAAGCTTGAATAGGGTTATAAAAACTTTGCGTCTGCTTTATATTTAATGAAGTTAAATACTTACCTCGTAACGCAGGCAAAGATTGGATACGAATAGTATTATCCGAACTAAATTTCGCATCCATAATAACCCAATCTGAAACCGACTCCCCCTTCCAATTTATCTTAAAAACAAAGTCTGGCGAAAGGTAATAACCTTTCCTATAGGTTGAAAATTGCTCAACCACTATCAGATCCCCTTCATAGGAGCTAATAGACGTACGTATTTTTGGCTCATACCAAAGCTCAATTGAGTAATCGCCGTCAGGTCCTAACCAACGATAATAATTGAAAGGCTCTTTTGCTGGTCTAGATTTTGGAACGCCTCCGAAATGATACTTATCATTTTCATCAAATGAGTCCATATCATGCCATTCCATCGCTTGGATTGAACCACCTAATTCGTTCACTACTCCAACTAGTGTGGTTAACGCAGTAAATTCAAAAAGCTTATCAAGCTTGATGAAATGCATTGCAAAATCATTAAGCGTTAGCTCCTGTCTACTATTGTCATACCAATCGCGGATCAACCAAAATAGTTCAAGGTAAACCTTATTTCTTGCCACAAAAGGGGTAATCTTAGGGGCAATAGGACGTACGCCTTTACGAATGCCTGTTTTTTTCAAAAAACTTGCATATAGCCTATACAAACGGTCCTGAAGCTTGACGATTCTCTGTTCTTGCTGTGTTAACTGATCAAAGCCGTATTTTTCAACAATATCGGTATAGCGGATATACCCCGAGAATTCAGATTGAAATTCCGTTTTCTGGATTTTCTTACGCTTGATAAAGTTGCGTACGTCTGCCAGTTTCGCTTGAATATGCTCGAAAAAGCCTGCAATTACGTTATTTTCAAAGAGATCGTATCTTGGAACCACAACCTCTTCAGCCGCAAAGTCCGCCCTAACAGGAAAACCATGTAGCACAAAGTTTTGTTCTTCCGGCTGACAATATCCTAAAGCATCAGAGTTTTCAGAAAGCCAATGAATAGCCTCAGGAGAATTAGGAAGCCCTCCTGGAGTAACTACTAACTTTGGTCCTAGCGCCTTTCTTAAATGGCTAAGAAGAGGATTCCAACTATCATATAAATGTTGGATCACCTCATCAGCTCTATCAATAAGATTTAATAAGGAGCTTCTGATCCCCATATCCGAATTAAGACACATAGATGATATTTCATCGTAGTTGTCATTAATAGCCTCTAGCATCCTAGAAATTTCAGTTGCAGAAGCCCCAGATGTCAAAAACTCAATAGGCACTGTATACTGCTTGGTACTATCAGTACCAGGCATTACAGAGAATACAATCTGATGAAGGCCAGCTAAATTATAAAAAGGCCGCCCTCTATGCTTTTCAATATCATGTCCCCATACTAGGCGCCACTTAAGCACTCCACTTATGGTGACACACCTTTGGAAATAAAAGGTATTGTCATTCAAGACAACGCTTGGTGAGATATCAAAAAAATCACTACCATCATCGCCGAGAATTTCGCATTCGATAGTAAAGTAGTAATCATCAGGGATCATTAAAATCCCATCAGGATTATTCTCAAAACGCAGAACTTCACCATTTTCCAAAATTTTCAAGCACCTTACATCATCGGCACTTTTATCTTCTGGATCTGGAACTTGATGCGGCGCAATGTAAATATAAGCATCAATCATGGCTTTTTACCTCTACATTAGGAATAATTAAGCCAAGAATTGATAACTATTCATGCGGTCAGCACCTTCGGTGATCATGTTTTCAAGTAAACGGGATGAACCTTTAAGATTATTCGCAGTTAAAATCTCATTTAGACTTTCAAGACGACGTCCAAACCCTTCTCCCATACCACTAAGCATCGGTAACACGAACTGTTTTACAGCCTGGTCAATGGCAATATCGCTATCTATCATTTCACATACAACTGAGCAGAAATTCAAAATCTGTTGATGCTTTCTGTAGGAGATAACAACACGCTGTCCAAAGTCATGATTATCATCGTATAGGGTTGATTCAATATCGTTAAGAACAGAATAAACAGTATTCGAAATAGCACCTTGTGCTTGGAATAGTGTCTGCCAATCTTTAGCACTATAGGTCTTCATTGGCTCTTGAGCCACAGTGGATTTTCTCAAGTCTTGTTCTTGACTTGGCATTTCGTCAAAAAGCACTACTGCAGAACGGTCAAGCATACGAGGAGACATGATATTAACGGTATCATCACTATTTACAGTACCAATAAAATGGAAATATTCAGGCACCTTTAAATAGGACTTTTCAGGACAACCAGTAAATACCATTCTCTCAGATTCGCCATCAGCGAGATCCATAAATGATGAAAAGTAATGTTCTGGTGAAGAAAGGTTCATTTCATCAAGAAGCAAGAATGCTGGAGTAACTTTAGCAGGGTCTCTTTCGGCATCAAGAGTATTCATAAGTTCCCATAGACCTGTTGGTGCAGTTTGGAAGGTCCCAGCCAAGCTGTTCCAATATCCTAAAATATCACGTTGCGAAGTCCAACCACGAGCAACTGGAATTGTATGAAGACGAGAGCCGAGGTTTAAAGCACGTCCCATACACTTCACAAATGAAGTTTTACCTGAACCAGGAAGGCCGGCAAGAATAGTAAATTGGTTCTGAGCAATGGTTACAATTAGAGAAATTAACTTTTCACGATCCATTACTCTGCCCATACCACGAAGCACTCTTGAAAGCTCTTCTACATAACGGTTACGGCTCTTGGACATATTATCAAGGTTCAAGTTTTCAACCTTTGGAGATTCAAAACAAAAACCGTTTCGATCGCTCTTTGGCATGGAGGTAAAAGCTTTCAGCATTGAATGCATTTCAAGATATCTTGTATCTAGCTCTTCAATCTCACCAGTAAGATCGCTATGAAGTTTTTCTTTCACCTTACCTAAACTCTTCACATCACGATCTAAGGTAGAATATTGGTTCTGAAGCTCATTATATTTTGATTTAAGTACGGTAAATTCTTCGTTAGAAACAGTTTTTTGCTGCTTAATTCTTTCAGAAAATGCAGGAGCGGAGAGTTTACCTACATCTTTTTCAAGCTTATTTAATTCAGCTTTTTTGAGATTTATCTTCTTTTGAATATCATCTAGCTCAGTCTTAAATGTTTTAATCTTCTGATCCACTTCTTTCTTTCTTGAACCAGCATACTGGGCAAGAATATTTTCAACGTGGTCATTGATATACTTTTGAATATACTCAACAAAGTTCTTTGAATTACTGAACTTGGTAAATAACTTTTGTCTTTCTTGTTCGTATTCACTAACGACAGCAATTAAATCAAGAGCACGATAACTTCTTTCAGTATTCTTGAGAAGTCTCATATTCATTAAATTTGTGCGGAATACCTGCATCTGCTGCGGTTTAATATCCTTGAATACGGTATTCAAAATTGGAGCACAATATTTTTCTACAAGTTTCTTATCATCGATAACATCGAGTTTATCGCCACTATTCTGCCAATTCTTAATTTGAACAATATAGTTTCTTTCTTCGCCACCAACAGTAAATTTCTTAACGAACTCTTCTACATTTGCATATTCAAGTCTTCTAGTAGTGGCATTGCAATCATCACGAGTCTTAAAATTACCACGGTCAGGAACAGAAATAACAAATTCATATCCCCCATGAGGAATAGTGGTAACGTTCTTAACCACAAAAGGTCCAATTAAAACACGCTTGGTACGAATCTTACGGTTGTAGTCTTCTAGAGATTTCTCATTTTCAGATGATTTTTCCTCATCAGATAGCCCTTTATTGCGATCCCATTTATCCTTTTGAGTTTTAAGATCTGAGAAAATAGAATCTATGTATTCATCAAAATTTGAGGATTCGGTATTTACATTCTTTTTAACAAGATCTGCAACCTTTTCGCGGTCGATCTCGCTATCTACACCATACAATCTTATATATTCAGATACTGCATCATTGACAGCATCCATAAAGCTACAAGAAATTTCGCCAAGAACCTCTTCGTCAAGTTCAATCTCATCTGGAGATTCAGGAACTTGGTTTACATTAGCAATATATTGCTTTCTTAAATAATCTTTAGCTTCTTGCTCTGTATTGAAAAGCATTCTATCAATACAATTAATAAAAGGTATTTCTTCTTTGGAAAGCTCATAAGCATTGGTATCTAACATCACCATACTTGTAGATGGTCTTTCTTGTGAAATAACCACCGGAGTTGACATATTAGGTAGAGGAGCTTTGATAATTTCTATAATCGCTTCAGGATCTGTTTCTCTTATCTTTGTATGATTTACTGTGTATTTGCATTTTAAGTTTTGATTTGGTGACTCTCCAACTTCCATTTCTACAAGCTGGCCACTAAATTTTTTTAGCACGGAGTCGGCATCTGATGTTAGAAACACTTGTGGCACATCGCTGAAGTATTTCGTCATATTTATATTGTTATATGTAAATAGCCGAGAATTTTCTTCATCTTGGAATTTTTCAAATGCTATATCTACATATGAGCAGCAATTGCCGTTTGCTGTAGAAAATGTATTGTTTTCTATTATCCCTAGTACTGTGCGCATATCGTTATTCATATAAACCTCATCTATATATATAAATATAGTAGGGAGTAATATAACACAGATAAAGGAAAATAATGATTACACAATAACGAGAGTTACTCAGAAGTATCAACTTCCTTAGTCAAGAATTCACTTTATGACAGGTGTTGTGAAAATTAGCAACTCCGTTTGATTATTTTTCTTCTTATTAATGTTTAAATTTCCTTCTTATTCTTATCTTAGAAACTAAGTAATTGCTCTTTTCTTAAAAGGAACTTGTCGAGTAGAACAACAAGACATTAATTAATGTAGGTATCCGTCACTTACTTTGGCTAATGCATTTTAAAATTGCTAGTACCAAGTAAAGAACAATCTCAAAACATAAATAACTATAATCTTTGTAAAATGTTTCATAAAAAAATATAAAGAACATTGGAAAACATAAAAAACTTTTCTTAAGGCCAATTTCAAATTTATTGTAATGCAGTTCAAAATTTCTCATTTAAAAGCTATTTGGCAACAAAAGGCTTAAATTAAAGGGTTATAAAGATAAATTCATTTGTTTATATTTGTTAAAATTTAGATTAATTTTATTTATTAAAAATAGTTTATTGCTGATTAATAACCTAATATTAATCTTTTGAACAAAATTTTAACGACTTTTGGAGTTTGAAATCTTGATTTGAAATCATATAGGTAAAAGGTTTACAAGATAAGCCCTCAAGAGATGTAAATAATATGTTAAAAAATCATTTTGTGAACGTTTTCACAGATAAGTGAATAAACTACATACAATATTTGCATTTACAAACGATATAAGAGAAAATAAGAATGTGTACAGGAATTTAGTACACATTAACTGACAAATACGAATCATCGACCACAGATTCAAAATGCCAGAGCAACGAGAGAGTGAGGAGAGAAGTATTATGGCTACTAAATTATACAAGTTGAACTTAGACGTGCTTGGCAAACTTATTGAAAGCGAAGCCGCATCTCAGAATTTTATTGAATCAGTTGTTAACGACCTTCCAGAAAGCAAGGCAAATTCAATCTCTGATGTTCAGGTTGGCGATCTTGCTTCAAGTCGTATTGCAGCTGGCGCAGCTGAAGGTTACGACAACATTAACGGTGTTGTATTTAACTGCAAGATTGACGAAAAACCAGCAGAAGTTATTCTCGTAAACGAAGGTGTTTCATACATTTCCTTCTGGCACGACATGAGCTTCTTCAGCGATAAAATGTTCCGTACCCATAGCCAAATCAATGATGGCGTAAAGAGAATTTTAACTTTTGTCATTACTGATACCGAAGTAAAGGCAAGCAAATTCCATTCTATTAGCTGTTTTAATGACAAGAATGGCTTCAGAAATGATACATTCCAGATTCATTATGTAGTAATTGATAAGCAAACTGGCAACGAAGACTCAATGTTAGAAAACTGGATTCGTGCATTAGTTGCTGAGGAAAATACTGACGAAGCTGAAACTGACAGCAACGTTTCTAGTATTTCAGAAGCCAAAAGTTACAAAGTAGCGTAACCAGTTAAACTCTTGTTGCAAAAGTGGTCAAGAAAAACCCACCTTCTAGGTGGGTTTTGCCTGTTTATAAAATATTTTTTATAAAACAAACCCTTTTAGCACAAGGTTTAAAGAAAAAATAATCTACTTTTGTAGCTGAATTTCCGTTCATAAATTTCTGAAACTCAGGCTTATAATTCCATTCAAAAGATTTCTTCTTTTTAGTTAAAAATTACCTAAAGTTTTCAATTTTCCTCTTTTATAAAGTATCTATTTTGCCCTACTCTAAGCATTGGCTGTTTCTGTATAAGGAAACGTGCTTCTTATTCATTTAAAGCAATTTGTGAAAAGACAGGATACAAATAAATCATTACCAGAGAAACTATTTGTTAGATAAGAGATAGTTTCTTCTAAAAGCATTGTATTATCTTCTATAAAGGCATCAATTAAGTTTTAAGGTATCAATCCAGAATTCTTCTTAAAAGCTTTTGCCTCTTAAAAAATATATATTGCTTATCCTGGTGCTTATTATGGTTTTAAAGATTTCACACCAGAAAAAAAACACCTACAAACCTATACATTTCTTCTAAAGTCCTTCAAAACTTTCTGGGATACTTCACTTTGCCTAGCCAAAAGATTCTCTTTAAATACAAAAACTAAGGAAATAGAAAGTTTTTCTAAATTAAGGTGAATATTCACCTTCGTTGAAAAGTTGTTAAACGAATCCAGATGTTGACATAGTTTACGAACTTCTCTTGACCAACTCTA
>CAVGFV010000095.1:0-6978 GCA_963628765.1 Succinimonas sp. | reverse complement strand
GAAACCCTTTCTTTTTTCTGTAAAATTTTTAATTTATAGAAGTCCCCTAAAAATAAAAAGCTCCTTCCTGGAGCTTTTTTATTTTCTAAAACAATTTTGTGCCTATAATCTAAAGTACTTACAGTTAGATTTTAGGAAATAATACAATGCAAACTCCAGCAACAAAATTTCTTGATAGCAAAAAAATCCCATACAAAATCTATGAATACGAATGTGATGCCCACCATGACTTTGGTCACCTTGCAGCAGAAAAACTAAATCGTGATCAAAAGGAAGTTTTTAAAACGCTTCTTATACACCATGACAAAACTTACATCACTGCAGTAATACCAGTTAACTGCAACTTAAATCTTAAGAATACCGCCAAAATTGCCGGTGTTAAAAACTCTGAGATGGTAAACCCCCAAGACGCAGAAAGGCTTACAGGTTATGTTTGTGGTGGGATTAGCCCTTTTGGTCAAAAAAAGCGTACTTTGACCATTTTGTCTGATACGGCAATGGAACTACCTGAAATTCTTGTAAGTGGTGGCAAACGAGGCGTTTCAGTAGGAATAAATCCAAAAGACTTGGTTGAATCATTGAATGCATCAGTTGGCGATATCACTGAATTGCAATAATCGAACAATAGTAAGTGTTTTTAACGCAAAATTTTCAAACTTTTAAAGAAATTTAAGGCTTTAAATAGCGATTTATGCATAAAAAACAAAGAAATCCATTAATAATGTTTAAAAACACTTGCTTTAAAACAATAATTAAGTAAAATTACTCAAGTTTTTGGTGAGGTGTCCGAGTGGTTGAAGGAGCACGCCTGGAAAGCGTGTATACGGGTCACACCGTATCAAGGGTTCAAATCCCTTCCTCACCGCCATTAAAACTTAGTTCTCAATCTTATATCAAATTATTCTTGTTAAATTACCACCCTTTTCGAGTCTTATCTTTCAATTTCCTTTTATTAAACTGATTCTATTTGTAATAACAAAAGATTCTCTTTAGGTTATATCTACATACCCTATTTATTATTGTTAACCTAAATTTCTGAATTAAATCCATAGATTAGGGACTTATACCCCTTATATTTAGGTGATAATGTTATAATAAAGGGAATTACTAGTATAAAAGAATAGATTCGCTTTTAAACCAATCATAAAAAGGGAACTGTAATGAACAAAATCGTTATTGCCATTATTTCAGTCATAATTCTGTGTTTACTCGGAGTCTTTGTTACCTATAACAGCATTCAAAGTAAATCTATTGAAGTTGATGAAAAACTTGGACAAATTGAAAACCAAATTCAAAGAAGAGCTGATCTTATCCCGAATCTCGTAAAGGTTGTGAAGAACTATGCTGCTCATGAATCTGATATTTTTAAAGAAATATCTACCGCAAGAAACAACATGATGTCAGCTAAAAGTCCTAAGGAGATCATTGAAGCAGATAATCAGTTATCTGGCTCACTCGGAAGATTAATGGCTATCGCTGAAAACTACCCTAACCTAAAAGCAGATACTCAATACACTGAACTAATGAGAGAGTTATCAGGTTCTGAAAACCGTATAGCTGTTGCTAGAAGAGACTACAATGAAGCTGTTAAAGAGTTCAATGTCAGCATTCTTACCTTCCCAGGCAACATGCTAGCCCCATCAATGGGTTTTACTAAAAAGGATATGTTTAGAGCTGAAGAAAAGGCACAATCAGTACCTGAGATAGATCTTTAAGCACTTATATAATCATTCATATTAACGATAAAAATATGATGCAATTCGGAATAAAAAAATTTATTAAGGGATTACTGATATCATTTAGCTGGCTACTAATGTTGTTTTCTGTGGCTAGCTATGCAGATTCAGATTCAGAATTACCAGAACCTTCTACACAATTTTATGTTGCTGACTACGCTAATATAATTTCTGCCGAAGATAGCAAACAGATTGTATCTAGTAGTGAAGAACTTAACCAAAAATTTAAAGCACAAATTGTCGTGGCGACACTATTAACAATAAATGGTGAAGACATAGATGCCTATGCAAACCAATTATTCAGAAAATGGCAAATTGGCGATGCGGAAAAGAATAACGGTGTGCTGCTTTTAGTAGTAAAAAACGATCACGTAATGCGAGTTGAAGTTGGTTATGGCCTTGAAGGTGCCATTACCGACGGATACAGCGGTGAAATTATTGATGGTTTGGTTCCTTATTTTAAAAAAGAGAAGTATTCTGAAGGCATAATAGAAGCTTATAAAAAGTTAGCTACTCGTATCTATGAAGAAAATAATGAAGCTGTCCCTGAAAGCCTATCAGTTTATAAATCCACAGACACTCTTTCCGAAGACAGCACTGGCAGTACTAGCAGTAATTCTGAACTTACTTATGAGGATTTATTCAGCTTTGTAAAACTTATTCTCGTTACGGTTATTGGTTATTTCTTTCTATGCTGTGCTGGTTGGGTAACATTGACAATTTTGGGTCTCTTTTTAAAATTATTTGGCTATGATGAGCCAGAATTTCAGATATCATTTCCTCATATGCTAATCCTTATGTTTGTACAACTTGTATATAGCGTATTTACCTTCATTATCGGAATAACCGCAATATTTAATATAATTGGTGGAGGCTTTTCTGGCGGAAGTGGTGGATCTTCTGGTGGTGGATACTCCGGAGGTGGGTATTCTGGAGGCGGTCATTCCGGAGGTGGTGGATCCTCTGGTGGCGGTGGTGCTTCTGGTAGCTGGTAAACAAAAATGCCATATAGACCCTGCAAGTTTATATGGCGTTTATTATGATTTTATTTAAAGATAAATATCAAATCCTATTCACTCTCTTTAATTCCAAGTTTTTCAAGCTCGAGTTTTTTAAGTTCCTTTCTCTTAACTTTACCAACATTAGTTTTTGGTAGCTTATCAATAAATTCAATATATTTAGGAACCTTATATTTTGTAAGATGCTTTTGACAAAGAGTTTTGACCATCTCCTCTGTCAACGCTTTGTTCTTTCTTACGATAAAGACCTTCACTGATTCACCACTGTGCTTGCTTGGCACACCTATAGCAGCAACATCAGCAACATTTGGATGCAATGAAATCACATCTTCTATTTCTGAAGGGTACACATTAAAACCGGAAACAAGAATAAGATCTTTTTTTCTGTCTACGAGTTTCAAAAAGCCATTCTCGTTAGCCCAACAAGCAATATCCCCTGTCTTTAGATATTCACCATCGAAGGTATTCTTGGTAGCTACATCTCTACCAAAATAACCTTTCATAACTTGAGGTCCTTTTACAAGAAGTTCTCCAGGGACTCCCACATCAGTAATAACTTTTCCTTCTTTATCCTTAATGATCACCGAAGTGGACGGCACTGGAATTCCAATTGTTCCGTTATACTCAGTAATATTATGTGGGCATACTGCTACTAAAGGTGAACATTCAGTAAGACCATAACCTTCTAAAATATGAAGACCAGTATTAGTAAACCAGCGCTGTGCCACGCCCTTTTGAACTTGTGTACCACCACCTATTACCAAGCGCAATTTGTGAAGGTGCATATTGCAGAACTGCTTGTTATTAATTAGAGCATTAAATAATGTATTTACCCCAGTAAGCACAGTTGGTTCGTACTGACTTAACTCATTAACAAAGGCATTAACATTTCGAGGATCTGCAATTAGTAGTGAGCTAGCACCAATCCTGAAAAACACCATACAATTTATGGTCATGGCAAAAACGTGGTATAGCGGAATTGCTGTAACAACGAATTCTTCACCTTCGTGAATCACAGTACCATACATACCAAGGGCCTGCTCTACATTAGCAAGGATATTACTGTGAGTAAGCATTGCTCCTTTAGCAGTTCCAGTAGTTCCTCCGGTATATTGCAAGAATGCTAACTTATCACTTGTTACAACAGGTCTTGTATATGGTAAGTTTTCACCTTCAGCTATCACTGATTTATAACTAACCGCATCAGGAAGATTAAATCTCGGAACTAACCTTTTTAAATACTTAACTGCAAAATTTACAAAAGACCCACGGAATTTTCCACATTCATCTCCAATATTAGTAACAATTATGTGGTCTAAAGTAACTTCTTGGAGTGCCTTTTGGAGGGTATTTGCATAATTGGAAATTACGACAATAATCTTGGCGCCAGAATCACTTAATTGATGTACTAATTCGCTAGGCGTATACAATGGGTTCACATTAACGACAACGAGTCCTGCCATAAGCGAACCAAAGAGAGCAACTGGATACTGAATGATATTTGGAAGCATCAAGGCTATACGCTCGCCCTTCTTTACCTTAAATACATTCTGAAGATATGCTGCAAAACAACGCACTTGATGATCAAGTTGAGCATAAGTAATACTTCGTCCCATGCTGATATATGCAACATGGTCGGCATATTTTTCACATGAAAACTCATACATATCAAGAAGAGAATTAAAAATACTCGTCTCGACCTCTGCTGGGACATCACTAGGGTATGATTTCAGCCATGGTTTAAATTCTGTTTCAGCCATAAGCACTCCTTGCACAATCAAGGAATTCATTCCTTTCATGCAAATTAACGCTGATCTAGAACATTATAAAACCGAGTTTTTTATGAAAAATAAATATGCTTAAAGTTTTAGGACAATTTTTTTAATTTTGTAGATTTCTTCTCAGTTTTTTTGAGGCGAAATGTAACCTGATTTCACTCTCAAAAAGAATTAACGGCAACGTACTGCCACATTGTTTAGGAGACGTTTCCACGCATCACTTACAAGATTAACGTAGCGATCATGAATACTTTGATTCACAGAGTAATGGTAGTGATAATTTCCTACACCCAGCCAAATGTCTCCGTTAGCCTTTTCAATCTCTCTTCTAATGAGGTACCCCATAGCCCAAATATTACGACAAGGGTTGGTTTTCATATCACCTTTATCTAAGTCAAAACGACTGATTTCCCCTAATCTTACATCGTTGATTTGGGCAGGACCGCAATCCTCTGTACCATTATTGTTAGTCATGCACTTACCATTGACATCGCCTCGTTCCACGTAAATTATGGAATACAAAAGCTCCTCTGGAAGCTCAAACTGGTTGGCAGTCCATTGAACGCAATGTGCATAAGGCTTATATCGGCTCATGATTTTGGTATCGTAAGCATAATTTCGCCAGTGCCCTTTACATTCACCAGAAGATGAATCATCAGCTTGTAAAGGATTACAAAATAATACCAATAATAAAATCACTGAGCCCAAAAACTTCATTTTGATAGAGCTTCCATTAAAATTACACGCACGTTTTCAATTTCTTCTTTGCTAATATTGTTGGTACCAACAACAATATCTGAAAACATATTATTGTTATTGGTTTCTAAAGTTGCAACATTTTCTTCATTATTAGCAGCACGTCCATCTGAGTGTAAAGAATTTCTTGCCTTAGAGGTTATCTTTAAATTGGTATAACCCACATTTTTGTTTTCATTATTTGGTGATGGATATGGTACTGTAACCTTCCAAGCATAGTCATTATTTTGGACTTCATCTTTACCACTAATAACAAAATCCAAAGACTGTTCCTTACCTGGTAAATACAATTTTACTGTTCCTAAAGCCTTCTTAGATGATGATTGAGAAACAATTACTGTATTATCTTCCACTGTTACCTTTATCGATCTATTGGATGCTTCCACATCTTTTATAGGCCAAGAGATTCCTGAACCGTCTACAATATTAAATAAAATACGGGCATTCTTATAAAGATAAAATTGGTGGTTGTCTGAATAAGAAAAATCCTTAGGGATAACTTTTCTAGAAGGTTGTTCCACAGTAGCAGAACTCGCTACATTTGATTCAGCATCTGGTACCTTTCGGTATATTCTAATCTCTGGCTCTTTTTCATTAGATTGAGCCTCTCTTACAGCTTCGTCGAGAAGTTGCTGGCGTGTCTTATAGCTTGTAAGAGTCTCACCAAGTTCCGGAGGAGGTGCGGGATTATCAAAATCCTCAGCTGTACATAAAGGCACATCACATACGAGAAAAATTGCTGCTAACGCAAAATATAATTTTGTTGTCATTTTTAAATTTTAACTCGCTCTATATTTCTAAGCTCTTGACGATAAAGCTTATAGGAAAGTACAAATATCAGAGGTCTTTTTGGGTACTTTTCTGTAACTATCCGGATTTTTGCGTTTGTATTAAGCCCTGTAGGTACAATCAAAACAGTCCCATCTTCAGAGCTCTTACTAACAACAAAACCTCTATTAGAAACCTTTAAATCAGATATCTTTATAGGTTTCCCCTGGTCATCTTCTATTTTAATAAGTGTCTCACCACGCGTGTATACGCTCACATTCTTATTCGGAACATAATCATATACGGATGATACCTCCTTCATAAGAGGTACCTGTCTAGTATTGGTATTATCTTTATTTTCTTTTGCTTGCTTATTTTCTTTTACATCAAGTTTTTTTTCTGAAGTATTTTTATTTGAATTCTGGGCTTGTTGTCTTTCAATAAGCTGTTGTTCCGTACGATAGTTCGTAAGATTATCACCAAGCTCTGGTGGAGGTAATGGTGACGTAAAATCTGCGCCAAAGGCATTTGACACAAACACCATACAAAAAACCAAGCACCACTCTTTTTTCATTTCATCAACTCATAGCAACTATCTTTCTAAAAACCTCACTCATTTTATATATATTCTAAAAAACTGCATTGCAATTTATATAAAAATAAGCAAATAATAGGCAGAATTTGCCCTTTTTCACAAATAATGCTTGCTTTTATTTCAAAATATGGCATTATAGCAAGCGTTGGCGCGGGGTGGAGCAGCCTGGTAGCTCGTCGGGCTCATAACCCGAAGGTCGTTGGTTCAAATCCAGCCCCCGCAACCATTCTTAAAATTATCATTCATCTTTCCTTGATTTTCCCATTTTTAACCGTAATTCTGTCATTTTAAACATACACAGAAAAAAAGTTTAAGGAAGTTGTAGA
>CAVGFV010000094.1:0-8104 GCA_963628765.1 Succinimonas sp. | reverse complement strand
TGGATGAAATGACCACTATGTATCAGCGTATTCGTACCCTTGCTCTTCAATCTGCAAACGGCACCAACTCTGAGGCAGACCGTGCTTCAATGCAGAAAGAAGTAAGTCAACTAACTGCAGAGATCGATAGAATCACTTCTGATACTACATTCGGTGGTGAAAAGATTCTTAATGGCACCAAAGGTGATACCGACGGTAATGTTAGTTTTCAGGTCGGTGCAGATCATGACCAAACAATTAATGTAAATTTAAAGACTATTACAACATCTACCAAAGATGAAGATAGTGGTACTACAACTTATTCAACAGCAACATTAGGTGAAGGTGGTTGGACTGTAAAAAAAATCTTGCTTCAGCTATTGGAGTTACTGATGGTATGTCTAATTATGATGCTGAGGATGCAGAAAAAGGAACAGCTATTGGTCAAGCTCCTAAAGGCGCTCAAGACGGAGGGCAGACTTTCAACATTTCAACAGCTGAAGATGCTCAGAAGGTTTTAGCTAACATTGATAAGTTCATCGCTGCGGTTGACTCTAAGAGATCTGAATTCGGTGCTGTTCAAAACCGCCTCGAATCTACTATTAGAAACCAGAGCAACGTTAATGAACAAGTAAGTGCAGCTAGAAGCCGTATCCGTGATACTGACATCGCTACTGAAACCGCTAATATGACTCAGCAGAGCATCATTCAGCAGGCGTCTCAGTCTATTTTGAGCCAGGCTAACCAGAGACCTCAGATGGCATTAAGCCTCCTCGGTTAATAGTTAACTAGCCTCCTTAAGAAGAACCGGACCTAAGGTCCGTTTTTTTTATGGGATAAAATATTTTTGGAAGCATCACATGACATGTTCGATACAGTAGGCACCTTAGCCGATTTAGTCAATGTGGTGCTCATTAGTGAAAATATCCAATAACCAATTCTAACCTTTTCGTGGATACATAATTGCCCATCAATATATGGATGGTAGTAAGTTTTTGGAGATTTTGTTCTAAGAGCTAAAAACAAAAAATGACTATAGTATTGATCTTTTGATATCTTATTTTTCTAGCAATTTACAAATCCAATGATAGCGTATAATTATTGTGGATGCATCCAGCCAAGCGAAAGTATCTACATCAATGAACTTAACTAATTATAAATTTGCTTCCAAGGCAATAAATTCTTTAACGGAAGACCTTCAAAAACACAGACTTAACACAATAGCTTAAGTTCTAGAAATATAAGACTACCAATAATTATTCAAAATAAAATCATTAAGCCTTACATGCTGGTATGTGTAGTCCTCAAATATCATTACTGCGACCTTATAGCATAGTAGCCCTAACCAATGTCTCAAAATTATCTAATGCCCCAGTAATAAAAAAAGCAGGCAAATTGGAACAATGCCCAAATTTACCTGCTTTTACTAACTTTCTCGTAATAGAAGAGTTAACCTACAGAATAATCAATATTCCTTAAGCTACCTTATCACCTGGTTTAACGCCAGTATCTGCTGATAAGAGGAAGATATCCTTATTACCAGAACCTGCAGAAAGGATCATGCCTTCAGACATGCCAAAACGCATCTTTCTTGGAGCTAGGTTATAGATCATAATTACAAATCTACCTACTAAGACACTTGGATCAGGGTAGGCTGACTTGATACCAGAGAATACCTGTCTTTGTTCACCATTACCAAGGTCAAGCTGGAATTTTAAGAGCTTATTGGATTCAGGAACTTCTTCACAAGAAATTACTTTAGCAGCACGAAGGTCAAGTTTTGCAAAATCATCGATAGTTACAGTCTTTGGTTCTTTAGACTTGGCATCATTTTTCTTAGAATCCTTGTCATTACCCTTGCTTTCAGCTTTAGCAAGATCCTTAAGATCCTGCATTGAGTCTTGAATCATCGCATCAACAGCTTTCTTATCAATACGATTAAAGAGAGCCTTAAATGGTTTAATTTCAGTACCGACAAGATCCTTTTCAAAATCATCCCATAAGAGATCGGTATTTAAGAACTCTGCACTCTTCTTTGCAAGCTCTGGAAGAATAGGAGAGAGGCAGGTGATAAGTATACGGTACATATTAAGTGCCATAGTACAAACCTGATGGAGTTCTTCTTTCTTTTCCGGATCTTTAGCAAGTACCCAAGGAGCCTTTTCATCAACATAGCGGTTTGCTACATCAGCAAGTTCCATAACTTCTCTAATAAGACGAGAGTATTCACGGCTTTGGTAACCTTGAGTTACAGATTCTTTTAAGGCGTGGAATTTATTAAGAAGCTCTGGATCTGCAATTACAGAAGATAACTTGCCGTCAAACATCTTGGTAATAAAGCCAGCAGTACGAGATGCCAAGTTCACGAGCTTATTCACGATATCTGAATTTACACGCATTACAAAGTCATCAAGATTAAGGTCAAGGTCATCGATCTTGCCATTCATCTTTGAGGCATAGTAGTAACGAAGACATTCTGGGCTAAAGTGCTTTAAGTAAGTAGCAGCCTTAATAAAGGTGCCTTTAGACTTACTCATCTTAGCGCCGTTAACAGTAACGTAGCCGTGTACAAATAGATGATCTGGAGTCTTAACATCACAGCCTTCAAGCATTGCTGGCCAGAAGAGGCTATGGAAGTAAAGAATATCTTTACCGATAAAGTGAACAAGTTCAGTATCAGCACCTTTCTTCACTAAATCGTAGAAATTAATACCTTGCTTATCAAAGTAATTCTTAAAGGAAGCAAAATACCCTACAGGAGCATCTACCCATACATAGAAGTATTTATCAAGGGTACCTGGAATCTTAAAGCCGAAATAAGGTGCATCACGGCTGATATCCCATTGCTGAAGACCGCTTTCAAACCATTCATTAAGTTTGTTAGCCATTTCTTGCGGAATAGTACCAGAAGAAATCCATTCCTTTAGGAAAACTTCAAACTGCGGTAAGTCAAAGAAGTAGTGTTCACTTTCACGTACTATTGGAGTAGCACCTGAAACTACAGAATACGGATTCTTAAGCTCAGTAGGAGAGTAGGTAGCACCACAAACTTCACAGTTGTCACCATATTGATCAGGAGCGCCGCATTTTGGACAAGTTCCCTTTACAAAACGATCCGGTAGGAACATTTTCTTTTCAGGATCAAAAAGCTGTGAAATCTTCTTAACCTTGATATAGTCTCTATCCTTAAGAATAGAAAAGAGCTTTTCTGAAATTTCTTTGTTTTCAGGTGAATTGGTACGGTAGAAGTTATCGTAGCTAATACCAAAGCCCGCAAAATCTCTCTTATGCTCAACTTCCATTTCCGCAATGATTTCTTCAGGAGTCTTGCCAAGCTTATGTGCCTTAATCATGATAGGGGTGCCGTGTTGGTCGTCGGCGCAGACGAAAGATACCTTTCGTCCTAGCATTCTTTGGAATCTCACATAAATATCAGCTTGGATATGTTCGAGAATATGTCCTAAATGAATAGAACCGTTGGCATATGGTAATGCACTGGTTACGAGCAAGGTATTTGTTTTCTGTGCCATTATTAGATAGCTCCCGTTACCTTAAATGTTTTTTGCTAAAGAACGGGCGGTATTTTAACAGAAATTAGCACCTCTGTGTGATCCTTATATCTTGAGAAGACTAATAGAAATAAGACATGCCTTTATTTCAGGACCAAAAATTATAAAAATTAGAAAGTTTTGAGAGAGTTAAAAATACACAACACGAAAAACCTCAAGGAACACAGCCCAAAAATACCTTCCCTAAAACCTATGATCCTTAAAAGTAGAGAGTCTCAATAAAGCGAAGATTCTCCAAAATTAAAGACCTACAACCCTAGAAAATATGATTTATAAAGAGCCTTGTATCTATAAATCACAACGTAACTAAATCAAAAAATCATACATTACGAATTTTTATATTTTAGTTATTTACTACGGTGTCGAAATTCTTTTGTACGAATTCCCAATCCACGTATTCCATAAATGCTAATACGTAATCCTTGCGACGGTTTTGGTAGTCAAGGTAGTAAGCATGTTCCCAAACATCGATACAGAGGAGAATTTCAAGACCATCATTAAGAGGGTTACCTGCGTTGCTGGTATTTTGAACAGCGAGCTTTTTGGTTACAGGATTTATGGTAAGCCAAGTCCAACCAGAGCCAAAATTTCCAACAGCACTATTGATGAACTGTTCCCGGAAAGCATCAGTAGAGCCAAATTCCGCTTTTAAAGCTTCGGCTAAGCGTGAAGGCATGAGGGGCTTATTAGGACTTAAGCAGTTAAAGAAGAATTCATGGTTTAAAGCTTGGGCCGCATTGTTGTAAATAGGACCAACAGCAGTGCCCACGATTTCCTTAAGACCTTTATCAGCGTAAATAGTGTCTTTAATAAGGGTATTCGCAGTATTTACGTAGTTTGCGAAGTGCTTGTTATAGTGAATATCGACGGCGTTTTTGCTTAGAAAAGGTTCTAAAGCATCCATTTCATATTTAAGTTTTGGAAGAAAAAGTGCCATGATGGAATATCCTCAAAAAGCTAATCTATAGGTGTTCATAACAAAAGAATGAACAATTTGTACTTAATTGTTTCCTAGACGAAAGTTAGTTACAAAATTAAAAGTACATACTTGTATCATCAGACACTTTTAAGGAGAAAGCAAAAGAATGTTGCAAGATTTTATTAGTATCACTGCTTTTATCCCAAGCAGTGATTTGTTACATGATTACTTTTCAGAATTTTCTTCGGAATTCTTAGTAGCATCGAGATCTTTGAGAACAGAGAAAGGTGAGTAGTGGTTATTAGGATCTTCTGTAGCTTTAAGCTGTTCTTCAACAGAAGGGATCTCACCACCAGTCTTGTTTTTAGAAAACATTTCCTTCTTTCTTTCATTAGCTTCGCGAGCGGCATTCTGAAGTTCTTCGGAAAGAGGCCAACCACCAATGCTCTTATAGCGGTTTATAAGCCAGCAAAAGAGTTCAGTTTCGATATCAGTATCGTACATTGCTCCATGAGCTTTAGTAGAATCAAATTCGATGCCTGCGGTACCTACAGCTACGCTTAGAACTGATTGCCCGAGCATCACCATAGAAAGAGAAGCCAGATCAATAACAGAGAAAGGGTGGAAAGGGCAACGCTTAAACTTGATACGTTCTGCGGCTGCTAAAATAAAGGAGTGATCAAAGCTACCGTTCTGTCCTACTAAAATTGCACGAGAGCACCCGGCAGCACGGGCCTTTTTCGAGATCTTCTTAAAGAAAGGTTTAAGAAAGTTTTCTTCGCTCATAGCGAAGCGTTCCTTAGCAAAAGGATCTACCCCCAGGAAAGCTAAGTTTGATTGCTCAAGGTTAGCCCCCTTAAAAGGAACGATATTGGCGTGGAAACTTTCATCTTTAACTAAAAGACCATCTTCATTAAATTTTACCGTGTTAGCACCTACTTCGATAAGGGCATCTGTAGTTGCATTAAAGCCAGCGGTTTCGACATCGACAACCACGGGATAAAAGCCACGGAATCTTTCGGCCATAAGAGTATGTGGCATTTCTTGAGAATCTTCGGATCCTTGAACTTCAAGATTTTCTGAAACGGTATTTTCTTCTGTCATGCTGTGATTCTTTGCTAATAATTAATCTTAAAAACGCACAAATTTTATCACAAATATTAACTGAACAAATTAAAACGCTTTTCGGACTTCATAAATGAAGCACAAGATTCCCGTACCTTACCCTCAAATTTGTTCTAGAATATAATTGGCACAATTATCGCAAGGAACAACAAAGAACTGTCTCTGGCATATTTTTGACGAGGTTTTTATGAAACTCTATCTTAAAACACTAGCTACTATAAGCTTACTCGCATCAGGGAGTTCCTATGGCATCACCTATATGAATGCCAATGCAGATAATAGTAGTTGGGAGTTTAAGGAATCACGAGTAGCGTGTAACCTAAGTCAAAATATTCCCGGTTGGGGACAGGCAGACTTTTCCATGAAGTCTGGGGGGACACCCATTCTTGAATTACTCTTATCGCCTTTAAGACCTTTTTCAAGTAAATTTATCCTCGAGTTTCGCGAAGAAGCCCCAGATTGGCGCCCTGGAATTCGTGATACTGGCTATCGAATGCACAAGGTCTATAAGAATTTCCCAGGCTACTTTAAGGGCGAAGATGCTTGGTATGCTATGTCTGCCTTAGAAAAGGGCATGACGGCTACCTATATCTATCAAGATCCCGCTTATTATCAAAGAGGTAAGGTAAAAGTGCAATTGTCACCTTACGGCTTTACCGATGCTTACAAGAATTTTCTAAACTGTAAGTCTCAGCTTTTAGATTATGGCTTCCAGGATATCAGAAAGTTGGTGATCCATTTTCGAGATAAGAATGATGAACTTACTCCCCGTTCTAAAAAGGAACTCGAGAAACTTCTTGCTTACCTTAAAGAGATTCCAGAAGGTTATTCCCAAATAGTTCTCTCTGCCTTTACCGATAGCGTGGGTGAAGAACCAGAAAACTTAAAAGTTACCGATGCGGAAATCGAAGCGGTAAAGAATGTGCTCACCAAAGGTGGCGTAAGTGAAGATCGCATAGTAAAGAGATCTTTAGGGGAAAATCACCAAGCTGTCACCAATGACATTGAAACCTATAAGAAGATAAACCGAAGATTAATTCTAGAAGTAAGAACTCTCGATTATGACGGTCCTTTAAACTAAGGTTTACATCCCAAAGGCATTTCTAAAAAGCGAAAGTAGACGCAAGAAGCTTGTGCGATACTTTCGCTTTTAGCGAACTAATAAATAGCAAAGTTACCATCTAAGATTTACGAACAAAAACAATTCCCAACCTTAGGAGAGCGGTAAGGATTTTCCTCTCCTATACCAAGGATAACCTCCAAAAGAGCTATTTATCGAAAAAAGTGAAATCCCAAAGGAGAATACTATAATGCCTAAGATTTTCTTATATGATTTGTCGAACATTGCCTTTTGTCTTTATCTTTTACTGCTAAAAAAGATGACAAAACTTGCTATGTCCTCATACTAATGGATGCATTTAAGCGCTTTCTTGAGAGTTTTACTTAAAAAGTCCTTAGAATATAAGGAGGTAATTAAAGTTTAGAAGGAAGTCTCGTAATGCCCACTCGTGAAAATACCGCACCCTTAAAAGCTAGTAATAATAAAAACTTTTCTCTAGGAGTAATAGAAGGTTTCTATGGCACACCTTGGAATAAAGATATCAGAAAATCTTACTTTTCTTGGTTTCTGGATAATGGCTATTCCTTCTATATTTATGCTCCTAAAAACGATCCTCATCTTAGAAGACAGTGGTTTCAAGAATTTAGCCCAGACTACTTACAGGAACTTATTGACCTTCGTGAAGAAGCCCATAAGCATAATGTACGCTTTGGTATTGGTTTTACCCCTTTAAATGCGGTTAACGAAGGTAGTAATATCCTTAATAAAGTTAAAGCTCAAGCGAAAGCTATCTTTAACACCATAAAGCCGGATATCCTAGCTATCCTTTTTGATGATCTTAAAATCACCTCCCAAAATATCGGAGCATCTCAGAATGCTATTATTAAAGCTATTCTCGAAGAAGGGGGAGACAATACTCATATTATTAGTTGCCCAAGCTTTTACAGCTTTGATCCTATTTTAGAGAAGATCTTTGGAGCTATGCCGGAGGGGTATTTTCAGGAATTTACAGCAGGGCTTCTAAAAGAATTAGATCTCTTTTGGACTGGGGATCTAGTGATGAGCACTGGCTATAGTGAAGAGGGGCTAAAACGTGCCCAAGATATTCTCGGTAAAAAACCATTTATTTGGGACAACTACCCTGTAAACGATGGGCGAAAGACATCGGGACATATCTACCTTAACCCTGCAGAATCTCGTAAAGCTGTCCTTACTCATTCTTGCGGTCTTGCTGTAAATCCTATGAAGGAAGCTCTTTTAAATAAGATCCCTTTAGGAGCTTTTAGTAAAACTCTTTTTGAAACTGATATAACAGAAGAAAGAAGAACCGAAATCTACCAAGAATGTCTTTTTAAGGAGTGTGGGAACACTTTAGGTTCCTTTATCCTAAAGGAAGCACCAAACTTTTCCAAAACGGATCTCGCTGAAATTTCTGAAGATGAAATAACCTCC
>CAVGFV010000093.1:0-3851 GCA_963628765.1 Succinimonas sp. | reverse complement strand
GTAACACGAGGCAGGAAATCAAAGATGTTTACACAAAATACTTGACACAATCATATTAACCTACTGTTAGTAATAAACTATTTTTAAAATAATTGAATGAATATCTCAAGAACTGTAGCTTAATTTTGAATATTGGATATACATATCATGTGTAGGCGGGGCAGCATGGTAGTATTACTGAGTTTATCGCCTAATAAAATCACAGAATAGAGTGTTGTTTCAGAAATTTAATTATCATCTTACCTAATATTGGGATATCAGCAGAAATTTCCGCACTTAGTTAGATTCATATTAATAAATATATGTATATTTAGTGATATAGGAAAATTAATAAGAATTTTTTGGCATATCAGTTAAGATATAAACGAGATTTGTTGGAGTTCTTTTTATGAAAATAAGCAAAGTATTTTTTGGTTTTTATGCTTTTATGTTTGCGTTTGGAATGACATCAAGCCTATATGCCGATGATACAAGTACAGCCTATCATGATCCTGCTCTTCTATACCCGAACGGCCATTATACTGAACAAAATCTTCTCCTAAATATCTTGCCAGAACAGAGAGCTAATAAAAAATTCCCCTATAGAATGTCTAAAGATGTAGTTTTAATTGATATTACTGCTGGTCCAGGCAGTGTTATTAGCAACGTATTTAGTATCAGTAAAGAATTTGCCAAAAACCATACTCCTTTAGGTGTTCTAGAATCAATTTGCAAAAACAAGAATCTTCGTAAAACTATGGTAGATCTTTTAGATAGCTATCGTTTTATCTATTACGAAGGAAAGAGATACTTATTTAGTGTGGATGTGAATAAAAAAAATTGTGCAAGCAATGGTTGGTAAGGTAGAGCCTATTGAAAGGAATTTTGAAAATAATTCTTTTAGAATACGTGAACTAACACGCGACTAAAAACATAGGGATTTTTAGATTCTTGTTGAAGAGTCTCCTCTGTTTGTATAATGGCTAAGACTACATATTGAATTCTAGGTATTTTATGTTAGTAACAAAAATTGCGAGTCTGTTGATTGCTTTAGTTTACCTTTGCACTGCACAAGCCTATGCAAGTGAAATTAAAAGTGGCCAAATAGTACCTTTAGTTAATAAAAAAAATACAAATATAACTAAGAAGAATCAATACTATACAAGACAAGAACTTGAAAATATCTACAGAAAGAAATATGCGCAAAAGATGCCTTATGATTTCAAGTTCGGAAAAGTTGAAAAGGTGTCATTTGGAGATGATGGTACTGTTTATATCACCGCTGTAGCTTCTCCTATTTATATTGAGATGCCTATGTTGGCAAGAATGATGTTAACTCAAAAGCTTGTTCCAGAAATCGAAAGAAATTATTGTAAGCAGATCGCAAAAGGCAGAGAACCATATGCCAAAATAAGACGTGGTGAAGGATATTTTGTTGATGCGTCTGGTGGTGAATTATTACACCTTTCTTATTATCCTGAGCTTTGTCGAGGAAATAAATGATCAGAAATTTTTTTAATCCAATGTTGCTGTTGTGCATGGGGTTAATAGGACAAGAAATTTCTGCTGCAGAAGAACCTATTGAAGGGGCTCCTGCTTTAGAGCTTGATACATCAACTCTAGATAATGATGTTAAAACTTCAGAGGCTAGTGAAGTAGCGGGAGAATCGTCAAATTCAGATGCAAATCAAGACACAAAAGAGTCTTCAAAAATAGATCCTGCGGCTACTGATAATTCCGCTAAAAAAGAAAAGGATGAATCAGAGCCAGTAATTGTAGATGTAGAAAAAACTACCAAAAAAGAAACTTCATCAAATTCTGACCCTGTTATTGTTCCCGAAGATTCTTTGAACACAGAAGAGGAGTCTTTTGTAGAAGATGGAGCAATGGAAGAGGAAAACTCCGCCAATGGAGAAGATGCTATTGCAAAGGAACTAGAGGTTACCGAAAACTCTTCTAATAAAGACGATCAAAATAAACCATTACAAGAAGAACAGCCTGTTGATACCTTAAAAAAGAAAACAGATGATGCTGACTTAAATCTCTATTCTAGAGAGTACTTGTCTGATATGTTTTTACCTTATTTTTACCACACTTATGAAGTACCTCAGAATATAGATCGTTATTTTACTTTAATGGATCTTAAACTAGCTGAAAATGGTCCAGCTTTAGTAATGGATATTGGAGTTAACGATTCCATTGGCCCTATGGATCTTGAAGGAAGCACAGAGGATAACAGCCATCTAAAATCTTTCTGTTTGATTGCTTTGCGTTTAGGTGTTCTTCATAAGTTAGATAGTATTCATGTTGAGTTTTACCATGGATTAAGTAACTTCTACACTAGGAAACTTACCTATAATTTTTGCACAGGAAAGGATCCATTAATAGTTGGAAAGCAGGTTCTTGCAAATGAAAATGTGAGACTAGATGATGAATTTGTTTATGCTTATCAGCAACAACGTAATGAATTGTTAGATACGGAATACCTAAAAAAGCAATTTGCCCCTTATGCTTTAGATCGTATTAGTGAACAATATGATCCTTTAGAAAAGAATCCTAAAATGGATGTTCCAAATGATAGTGTCTTGAGAGTTACTTTTACAGTAGATAGTAAAAAGGTTTCTAAGGTACGTGAATCTAAATTTATAAAGGGAAGAATAAGACGTACATGTTCTCTGCTGACCTATAGAGAGTGGGTATTACCTCGCATAAAAGAGATGCAATATAACTATTTAATGCCGAATGGTACTTTGGTTAAGAGCATATCTGTATCTAAAGATACCTGCGGAGTACTTGAAGACGACTTTATTCAATAGCAGGTATGCTTAATTTTTAGTTACGAGAATTTCTGATCTCAAGTTTTTTGAGTTCTAGCATTTCTTGTGTTAATTGTTTCAGCTTTTCTGCATCAATGCCGTGTGGATTTCTTGATAACACAGCTTCTGGGTGCAGTCTTTTTGAATTCATAAATGCTTTTACAAATTTTCTTCCAGTGATTTCATCAACAATAGAATGTTTGTTTATGAAAGCTTTGTAATAAGCATTTTCCAAAAGTCCCTTTATGGAATTTCTGTTATCCATGGTGCTGACATCAATGCCGACGTAAAATCTTTCATCTTTGTTTTCAGAAAAAGGTGGTCTTTGGAAAGAGCCTGAAGCTCCAAGCCAGCTAGAATAGCTACCTCTGTTTTCGGAAATCGAAACGAAGTTTACATAGTTATGAACTAAAGCCTCAATGCTAGTTTTGTGATGGCTTCTTTGCCAAATTTCAGCAAAATTCCAAACACTCTTGCAGGACTTCATTGCTTGACGGCATACATTGTTGAAATTGTCCATGCGGTTGGTGCCGTTTCCTGATCCAAAGTCATCAAGAATAACATTGCCACCATCCTGTACAAAAACCCAAATAAATTTGTTACCTAGTGAAGGCACAATTAGACCATTAATCTCAGTCTTTATTGTCCCCATAATAGGGTAAGGAGACTTAGGATGTCTGTAGATGCTAGCGAGATGATTAATAACATCATTAACATTGTTTGCTTCTAAGTTTCTAATAAGAGTTATTAATTTAGCCCTTGATAAGTCATCTGCAGAACCTGAAAGGCAGGCAATACTGATCAACATGCCTTGCTTCTCCCCCATAAAATTTAAAAAATTTCAACGTGCAGATTATAGACTATTTACACTGATTTTTGTATTTTCAACTATTTAATTAGCAATTGAAGATAATCTAAGTAAAAATGAATTTTAATGATTATAAGTTTAAGATTTTATTTTTTGCGAAAATTAAAAACTTAAAAAGGTTTAAGACTTAAAACCTAAACTCTGTCGTTATTTGTATGTTTAGGGTCAAAAGGACTGAACGTAAAGTT
>CAVGFV010000092.1:0-15576 GCA_963628765.1 Succinimonas sp. | reverse complement strand
TCTACAACTTCCTTAAACTTTTTTTCTGTGTATGTTTAAAATGACAGAATTACGGTTTCTACAAAAATTTGAAATATCTTTTTAATTACATTATTCACGTAAGCGTTGTGATTTTTTATTGAGCTATTTACGTCATTTCCCTTTTTACACATTTAAAACAGTTATAATACTGCATAAATTTTTTCTATCAGTTTGGTGATTAGTAATGTTTAGAGAATCTATATTCATTGGAACTTGTACTGTATTAGTTTCTATTATGCTATCTGCCTGTAATTTGAACACTTCCTCTAAGAACAATCATCAAGTGTTAATGGATAAAAAGCTATTAGTAAGTCTTTGTAAAGATGACTCAGTATCTAAAAAATGCGAAGAAGCTTTAGGTGATCCTAAAGAAGCTTATAACATCGGTTTAGCTTATGAAAAAGGCACTGGTGTTAAATCTAATACTGGCATTGCTTCATCTTGGTATTTCATTGCTGCAGATAAGGGCTCACACGCTGCTGAAAACAACTTAGGCTCTCTTTATGCTGAAGGTAATGGTGTACCTCAGAACTATGCAGAAGCTTTGTCCTGGTATAAGAAATCAGCAGATGCAGGTGATCCTCTTGGTCAAATGAACATGGGGATTATGTCTGAGTACGGCTATGGTACTGAAAAAAATATAGATACCGCTCTTTATTGGTACCGTAAAGCAGCTGGTTCAAATAATATCTATGCTCAGAAACACATAGCTGATTTATATTACCAAGGTAATTTAGTAAAACAAGACTATAAAGAGGCTCTTCGTTGGTACGAGCTTGCTGCTAACAATAAAGACATTGAGTCTATTATGAAAGTAGCCAAGATGTACGAAGATGGCACTGGTACAGAAGTAAATAATAAGTCAGCTTTTAAGTGGTACCTTACAGCTGCTAATTTAGGTAATGCAGAAACAGCAGAAAAGGTAAGCTCTATGTACAAGAACGGCCAAGGCGTTAAAAAGAGTATGAGTAGATCCAAGAGATGGCATAAGAAAGCTACTTCATTACGTAATAAGTAAAATACGTTTAAGTTTTTGAATTTTAAAACTGTAAAAAAAAGCTGGTTTAAAACCAGCTTTTTTCGTAAAAGAAACTCTTATAAATTACTTTTTAAGAGCTTTAAAGAAGTTTATAAGACCATTGGTTGAAGAATCATGGCTTTCAACTTTGCTGTCATTCTGAAGTTCTGGAAGAATCTTGCCTGCTAATTGCTTACCAAGTTCAACGCCCCACTGATCAAATGAGAATATGTTGAAAATAACACCCTGAACAAAGATCTTGTGTTCATACATTGCAATAAGAGCACCTAATGATTCTGGGGTGATTTCCTTAACAAGGATAGAGTTTGTAGGTCTGTTACCTTCAAATACCTTGAATGGAATCAATGGTTCATATTTATCTTTTGAAACACCCTTTGCTTCGAATTCAGCAATTACGGTTTCACGTGATTTACCGAATGCTAAAGCTTCAGTTTGTGCAAAGAAGTTTGAAAGAAGCTTTGCATGGTGATCGCCTGTAGGGTTATGGCTAATTACTGGAGCAATGAAGTCTGCTGGGATAATCTTGGTGCCTTGGTGAATAAGCTGATAGAAAGCATGCTGACCGTTGGTACCTGGTTCACCCCAAATGATTGGGCCAGTTTCGTAGTCAACCTTGTTACCATTTCTATCGATATACTTACCATTAGATTCCATATTGCCCTGTTGGAAATATGCTGGGAATCTTGCTAAGTATTGATCGTATGGAAGAATAGCTTCTGATGCGAACTTATAGAAGTTGTTGTACCAAATGCCGATAAGAGCGAGGATTACTGGAATATTCTTTTCAAATGGCTGTGTTCTGAAATGAACATCCATTTCGTAAGCGCCCTTTAATAACTTTTCAAAGTTATCAAAACCAACTGCGAGAGCAATAGAGATACCAATTGCTGACCAAGAAGAATAACGGCCGCCTACCCAATCCCAGAATTCAAACATATTGTTGGTATCAATACCGAATTCTGCAACTGCCTTAGCGTTTGTTGAAAGAGCTACGAAGTGCTTTGCAACGTGTTTCTTATCACCAGCAGCTTTTAAGAACCAATCACGTGCTGTTAAAGCGTTAGTCATGGTTTCTTGAGTTGTGAAGGTCTTAGAAGCAATTAAGAATAAGGTGGTTTCTGGATTACATTGCTTAAGAGTTTCAACGATATGGGTACCATCTACGTTAGAAACGAAGTGTGATTTCAAGTGATTATGATATGGGGTTAAAGCAAGAGTAATCATGCAAGGACCAAGATCTGAACCACCGATACCGATATTAACGATATCAGTAATAGTCTTTCCGGTGTATCCCTTCCATTCACCAGAAATTACTTGTTCAGTAAATTTCTTGATCTTATTAAGAACAGCCTTAACTTCAGGCATTACATCTTTGCCATCAACGCATACAGGAGTATTAGATTGATTTCTAAGAGCGGTATGTAAAACAGCACGACCTTCAGTAATGTTAATCTTTTCACCAGTAAACATTGCTTCAATTGCATTCTTTAAATCGCATTCTTCAGCAAGTTTGAAAAGAAGATTCATGGTTTCTTCTGAAATACGGTTCTTAGAAAAATCTACCAAGAAATCGTCATTGAACTTTTGTGAGAATTTTTCAAATCTATTAGCATCTGATTTGAAATAATCAGCAATGGTAACTTTCTTGTTTTCTTCGAAATGCTTTAACAATTCTTGCCAAGCATTAGTCTTAGTTGGGTTTATGTTTTTCATTAAAATGTTCCTGTTAAAACTATTCTAACTGCATTAGAAACGTCGCCTCTATTTTACACGATTTGAGGTAGCTATGAGGTAATTCGTATGTTTGTGTCTTTCTTTCGTTTTTAGTTTTTGTTCTTATTCTTAGATAAATCGATAAAGGCCTTAATTACATCGTCTTTAAGTAAAGTTTCTAAAACACACAAACTTACTCTGAATGGCAAAACATCAAAAGGACGATCTATTATTTGCACTTTGTTAACTGAACTGGAATTTTGTACAACTACTTCTGGGATTAAGGCTATCCCCATACCGAGGGATACCATGGATACAATAGCCTCGTTACCCGATATTTCAGCATAGATATTAGGCTTTATTTTGTGTCTATCAAACCACTGATCCATTTCATTACGTAATTCCCCTTGCTCTGACACAATATAAGGCAAAGTGCTCCAAGATATTTCACCATTGTTAAGCCAGGATATTGGGATCTGTTTAGGAGCAATAAAGACTAGAGGAATCTTGGCTAATTCAAGGGCAAAGATGCCATGAGGGATAATTTTAGGTAGGGCTGCTATGGATAAGTCCGCTTCTTTTTGTTTTATCTTGTTTAGAGCTAATGAGGCAGCTCCTGTTTCAATTTTAATTTCAATATAAGGGTTCTTTGATCTGAATTCATCTAGAATACTAGGAAGAAGGGACAGGCTGGCGGTAACAGAGCAATATATTTTGATATGGCCATATAGCGGGGCATCTAAGGCTTTTAATTCCTGTTTAATTTGTTTATAGCCTGAGAGGAACTGTTCAGAAAATTGTTTAAACTTTTCACCAGACTGAGTCAACTTTACCGTGCGATTATCTCGCTCAAAAAGCTTGGCTCCAAGTTCACTTTCCATTCGCGCTATTATTCTACTAAGCGTGGATGGTGTGGTATTTCCTATATCTGAAGCTCTCGTAAAATTAAGAGTTTCTGAAAGAATCAGAAACATTTCTAGTTCATGAAAGTCCATATTCCATCTTCAAAAACTATTAAATTAGTAAGACTTGAGTACTTGGTACGACTAAAACTGCTGTTTAAAAAATTACTTATTATAACCGCCTTTTAGACATGATTATTATTGCATAAAATGCAATGTTGTGTTGCAAATATATCACTTAAAGCAAGATAAATTTGTTTGTATACTGTAAGGTGTTTTTAGAAGATATATAGTTTTTTAGAGGATTCTATGTCTAACTACTTTAATACTTTGTCTCTTCGTGAGAAATTAGGCCAGCTTGGTTGCTGCCGTTTTATGGATCGTTCTGAATTCGTTAATGGTTGTGATTTTCTTAAGGGTAAGAAAGTTGTAATCGTTGGTTGCGGTGCTCAGGGCTTGAACCAGGGTTTAAATATGCGTGACTCTGGTCTTGATGTTTCTTACGCTCTTCGTGAATCTGCTATTAAAGAACAGCGTGCTTCTTTCAAGCGTGCAACTGAAAATGGCTTCAAAGTTGGTACTTACGACGAACTTATTCCTACCGCTGATCTCGTTATCAACCTTACTCCAGATAAGCAGCATCACCCAGTAGTTCAAGCTGTTATGCCTCTTATGAAGAAGGGTGCAGCTCTTGGTTATTCACACGGTTTCAACATCGTTGAACTCGGCGAACAAGTTCGTAAAGATATTACTGTAGTTATGGTTGCTCCAAAGTGCCCAGGTACAGAAGTTCGTAACGAATACAAGCGTGGTTTCGGTGTTCCTACCCTCCTCGCTGTTCATCCAGAAAATGACCCAGAAAAGAAAGGCTGGGATATTGCTAAAGCTTGGGCTGCAGCAACTGGTGCTCACAAGGCTGGCTGTCTAGAATCTTCTTTCGTTGCTGAAGTTAAATCAGACTTGATGGGCGAACAGACCATTCTTTGCGGTATGCTTCAGACTGCTACAATGCTTGGTTTTGACCGTATGGTTGAACTTGGTATGGATCCAGCTTATGCTTGCAAACTCCTCCAGTTTGGTTGGGAAACCGTTGGTGAAGCATTGAAGTTCGGTGGTATCACCAACTTAATGGATCGTTTAAGCAATCCTGCTAAGTTACGTGCTTTCGAATTAGCAAAGCAAATCAAGGATATTTTACGTCCTCTTTATCAGAAGCACATGGATGACATTGAAAGTGGTGAATTCTCATCTACTATGATGGCTGACTGGGCTAATGGCGATAAGGATCTTCATACTTGGCGTGAAGAATATGCTAAGTGCGGTTTCGAAAATGCTCCAGTATGCGATACTGAAATCAAAGAACAAGAATACTTTGATAAGGGCATCTTCATGATTGCTACTATTAAAGCAGGCTGTGAATTAGCATTCGAAACAATGACTCATTCAGGCATTTACCCAGAATCAGCTTACTATGAATCACTTCACGAACTTCCACTCATTGCAAACTGCATTGGTCGTAAGCGTCTATACGAAATGAACGTAGTTATTTCTGATACTGCAGAATATGGTAACTACCTCTTCGCTCACAAGGCTGTTCCAATGCTCAAGGATTTCATGAAGACTGTTACCCTTGAAGATCTTGGTAAAGGTCTTGCAAGCTCAGATACTACTGTTGATAACGAAACCCTCATTAAGGTAAATGACGAAATTCGTAATCATCCTATCGAAGTAGTTGGTCGTAAGTTACGTGGCTACATGACCGATATGAAGCGTATTACCTTCGGTAACTAATATAATTACCTAATAGCGTAATTTCGTAGAAAAGCTCTGTTGTAATTCAACAGAGCTTTTTGGTTTTTATATAAAGGAATTTATCGAAAGCCCCCTCTATACAAATCAGTTATGTATAAAGAAGATGTGAAATGAATGAATTAGAGAGGAGTTTAGAAAAATAATGATTGATTTATATTAGTATTATTAGAAGCTTCCCTAAAAACTTGTTTATTTAGTTAGGAAGCTTCTAAAAACGCATATGACCTAGTTTCTTACCTAGTACCTAGCATTTTTACACCAGTAGGCTTGGGAATTTCTAGATTCATTGTTTCTTCAGTATCGTTTAAACCATATTCGGTGGTTCTGTTTCTGCCATGTTCCTTGGAGAAATAGAGTGAGTTATCAGTCTTCTTAAGCCAATCTGCATAGTTTGGCATTGCTGGAATAGATAGAGTACAAACACCAATACTGATGGTGAATTTAATTATCTGTAAGCCTTCTTTAGGGTTATTGTATTCGATAACCTGCTTTTCCACAGCATGTCTTAACCGCTCAGCTACATAGAAGCTTGCTTCTCTATTGGCATCTCTTAAGATGATAGTAAATTCCTCACCACCATAACGGCCTGCTACATCAGTAACTCGTATTTGCTTTTTAACAACTTGAGATAATTTTTGAAGTACAGCGTCGCCTGCTTGGTGACCATAGGTATCGTTTACCAGTTTGAAATGGTCGATATCAAACATCAATAAAGATACAGTTTCCTTATTGCGTTTAAATAGCTCATAAGCTTCGGATAGACAGCTTTCCCAATGTTTTCTATTAAATAGACCAGTAAGACCATCGGTAATAGATGATTCCAATAATTGGCTGTTAGCTCGTTCAAGACTGAGTTCTGCACAAGCTTCATCAGTCACATCGTATATCATCAGTAAAACTTCGTCGAAAGAACCAGACAAGTTTCCTATAGGAATAATTGTGAAGTTCTGGCGCATCTCTAAGGTTCTACCAGTAAACGGTCTATTATTAGCAAAATGGAATATTTCTTTATGCTGTCTCCAAGAACTAAAAATTGGGGTTTTTAATGTTAGAGCTTCGGTGATTTTTTCATGGAGCCAGGACTGTTTGATATTTGGGAAAAAATCAAATAGGCATTTGCCATTAATTTTTACCCCAAAAACGCCACTATTAACTTCCATGAAACTATTCCAAATTTTCACGATGAAGTTCTTATCAAGAACCACAATACCTACATTGATGTCTTGAATAATAGTTAATTGTCTGTGAGTTTCTTGAATGTCAGTAAGAGCATCGGTTATGTCTGTCATCACACAAACTCCATAATTTTTCTAACTTTTTCTACGGTAGAATTAGTAAATAGAATATCAAGACGTATAGACATGCCACGATCTTTAATATCGAAGTTAAATTCTACACAAAGTATATTTGCACTTTTTAGTGGTGATGATGCGATGTTATAAGGCATAAATGGTTCATCATCTTTTTTATTTGCTTTTGATGCAGTTACTTCAGCAGTGGTCTTATCAGGAGATTCTGTCTGTTTTCCATCTTCAAAGAAGAAATCACTAATAAGTATATTTGGAACCAAAGCTGGATGGTTCATATCGATGGTTGTGTTGAACTGGGTAGCTAATGAACGCACAATTGAACCAGACATAAGTCCAGCAAGATCGATCATAATCCCCACTTTTTGATCATCTGTTAGTTCCCCATCACTGACCAAATGTGAATAATTGTTTATATCATTCTTAGAGAAGTACAGAAGGTTTTCACCAAGCACGCCTTCTCCTACGAAACCTTGACTCACAATAATATTGTGCTTTTTATTTTCATTGTCGCTGATATTAAGCCAGCTAACAATATCCTTCGCAACATCTATGCCTTTCTTTATTCTGATTTGTGGTACAGGCATGGTGATAAAAAGGTTTAAAACCTCAGCCATTCTGCTGGCTGTAATACCTGCAGCGATGTTCAATTTCTCACGAAGGCTATCGTAGATATTATGGCTAACATCTTCTTTTTGGGTTTTATCTTCAGGGACTTCTATTTTTTCAACATCGTCAGGATCGATTAAGCCGTAATTTGATAATAACTTGCTTAATTTTTCTTGATCTAATGGCTTTGGTAGGAAAGCTAGGACGTTTTCATAACTTAAAATTGTTTTACGTGCTTCATCTTGAATGTCAGCACTGATAACAATAGTCATGACGTTAAGATGTTCATTCTTTATGGTTTCAAGAACTTGATAGCCATCCATAACTGGCATAGTCAGGTCTAAGAAAAGAAGCTCACCTTGTCCTTTTCTCAAGAGTTGAACTGCATCAAGGCCGTTTTCAGCTTGGTATAAGTTTTTGACGAGAGACTTTGGCAGAGTGCTTATAAGTTGTTTGCGTGCAAAAGATGAGTCATCACACACAATAACATCTAGAGCCATAAATTAGTCCTTTTTATAGTATCCCTATCTTCATATATTCTATGACACTGTAATATTGAACGCACTCATAAATCAGTTAAAAAATAAAATTTTGTGAACTCACTTTATTTGATTTTTTTATTTGAAATAACTCTCTGAAATATTTCAAGAAAAAATTCGATATTGTAATTTTTTATATATCTATAGAAACAAATTTTAATAGTGTTTTCAGCTACTGTATTGCAGTGATTAATAATCTTGATTCTTAAAAATCAAATTCAACCTTTTAATATCAAAAAAATCCTTTTAAGATGTTGTACAATCAAAATAGATTGATGTTGAAACTTTGTTTTTCCATATTTTAGGAAGAACGACAAAAAGTAGCTACCAAGTTAAAAGCATAGTTTGGCATCGAACTATGTTTAAATTTTTATTTTTAGGTTTGTTGCATGTTTGCTTATCGAGAAGTTGCTTTACGCGTTATAGAAGATGAAATATCAGGGCTGAATCAGCTAAAGAATGAGATTAATGAGAATTTTTCTGTAGCCTGTGAATATATATTAAATTGCTCTGGTAAAGTTGTTGTAACAGGGATGGGAAAATCAGGTCACATTGGTTCAAAAATAGCGGCTACTCTAGCAAGTACAGGAACCCAATCATTTTTTGTTCATCCTGGTGAAGCAAGTCATGGCGATCTAGGAATGATAGGCCTAAATGACCTTGTAATTGCGATTTCAAATTCTGGTGAAACTCCTGAAGTAATTAAAATCCTCCCTATTTTAAAAAGACGTGGCATAAAAATTATTGGGATGAGTGGCGATAACAACAGCACACTAGCTAAATATTCTGATGTGCATTTGTGTTTCCATGTAGAAAGGGAAGCTTGCCCATTAAATTTAGCCCCAACGACAAGTACTACCAGTACTCTTGTTCTTGGTGATGCTTTAGCAGTGGCATTGTTAGAAGCTAGAGGATTTACCGCACGTGATTTTGCTATGAGCCATCCTGGTGGAAGTTTAGGTAGAAAACTACTCACTACTTGTGGGGACATTATGCATGATGGTGATAGGCTCCCAAAGATAGATTTTAAAGCTTCGATAAAAGATGCTATTTTTGAGATGACTACCAAGGGGTTAGGAATGGTAGCTATTACCGATTCAGATGGGACCCTTTATGGCGTATTTACCGATGGCGATTTAAGAAGAGCTTTTGAAAAAGGTTTGAATATTACTACCCCATTAACAGAAGTTGTTTCAAAAGGCGGTATTTCTGTACAGCCTGAAATGATGGCTCAAGAAGCACTTCGTATTATGCATGAACGTAAGATTAATGGCCTTATTGTTGTTGATGAAAAACGTACACCAGTAGGAGCTTTTAACATGCATGATCTTCTTCGTAGTGGAGTCATGTAAGATGGTTTTTACACTCTATAGAACAGTAGATGACGAATTTTTTGAAAAGCTAAAGAATATAAAAATAATATTTTGTGATGTTGACGGCGTGCTGTCTGATGGGAAAATTTATCTCACCAACCATGGTGATGAAATAAAATCATTTTTTGCACGCGATGGATACGGTTTAGTTGCTGTTCAAAAATGCGGAATAAAGGTTGCGGTCATAACTGGTAGAAAATCGGTATTGCTTGAAAAAAGAATGCAAGAACTTGGCATCAAGGATTTTTCACAGGGCGTAACAGAAAAAATTCCGGAAATGCAGAGAATGTTAGATAAATATGGAATAATGAAAGAAGAGTCCGTATATATTGGTGACGATGTAATAGATTTACCAGCCATGAAAGAGACAGGTTTAAGTTTTTGTCCAAAAGATAGTCATCCTTTAGTGATTTCCCAAGTTGATTATATATGTAACTTTAATGGTGGCTCTGGAGCTGTGAGAGAGGTTTGTGATTTACTCTTACAGGCAAAAGGGAAACTCGTTATACCATCGGTAAGATCCTTATGATTAGAGCTATAGTTTTACTTATATTGTTGATTTGTTCGTATATGTTTTATCATTGGGTTTCTATAGATGAAAACCCAGATTTAACGGAAAAAGTCGAAGCTCAACCAAATTTCATAGCCTCAAACGTAACCATATATAATTACAATAATGAAGGCTTTCTATTTGAAATAATTCACGCAGATCATGCGGAAACTTATGCAAGTGCGGATTTAACCGAAATGGTGAATCCAAGTCTTACTTATTACCCTGAAAAAGATACTGAAAATCGTTCAGCTAATAAGACCCAAGATGCAAATGAGAATTGGTTTTTAAAAGCAGATTTTGGTACATTGAATAGCCAAGATAGCATATACCTTAGGAGTAATGTTGAAGCGATAAATTCTAATAAGAAATCTTTAGTACAAAGAATAAATTCACCTTATCTAGAACTTGATTTTTCAACAAATGAAGTTAGAACTCCAGAAATGGTATATATTTACGGAAATGAATTTACAAACAGCGGTAAAGGTTTAACCGGCAAACTTGATATTAAATATTTTGAACTGTTGGAGAATTGTCATGCGTCATATACCGGCACAGTTAGTAAGTAGTTTGTTGTTTTTAAGTGTTTGCTGTGTTGCCTCAGCCAAGCAAAGTGATTTTAAAGAACCAATAAATGTTACTTCCAATAAACAGGTTGCGGAACTTTCAGATAATAAAGTAACGTTCCTTGAAGATGTGGTAATCACCCAAGGTACAATACTTATTCATGCTGATAAAGTAGTGGTGACAAGGGATGCTTCAGGAGAAGTTAATCAAGTTACAGCATACGGAAATACCGCTACTTTCGATCAAGTAATGGATAATAATAAACCAATACATGCTGAAGCTTTGACGATCACTTACTATGTAAAAAAGCAGGATATAGTTCTTACTTCTAAAGCCTTTATCCAACAAGAGAATTCAAAATTATCCAGTGATAAAATTACATATAATATAGAAAGGGAACGCATGGAAGCTGAGAGTGGAAAGACTCAAGGTGGCCGTGTGACTACTGTTTTTATCCCAGATCAATTAAAGACTCAGATAAACGATAGTAAGAAAACAAATAAGAAGTTTTAATTTTTTAAAAGGAATGAGTGATGACACTTCTAAGAGCTGAACATTTGTTTAAGCAGTTTAAATCTAGAGTTGTTGTTAACGATGTCAGCATAGAAGTGAAAAGCGGGGAAATCGTTGGACTTTTAGGCCCTAATGGTGCAGGTAAAACAACTTCCTTCTATATGATTGTTGGTATCATTAAGGTTGATAACGGACAAGTGTTTATTGATGATACTGAAATAACTAATAAACCAATGGATCGTAGAGCTCTATGGGGACTGGGTTACCTTCCTCAGGAAGCAAGTATTTGGAGAAAATTAACCGTAAAAGAAAATCTTGTTGGAGCATTGCAATTAAATAAAAATATCCATGGTCGAGACGAAATGAGAAAGCGCATGAAGGATTTGCTGTCTGAATTTCGTATTGAACACATTGCCAACAGTTTGGGGATGAGCCTCTCTGGTGGTGAAAGAAGACGTGTGGAAATTGCGCGAGCTTTAGCCTCAGATCCTAAATTCATTCTTTTGGATGAACCTTTCGCTGGTGTGGACCCTATTTCGGTAGGTGAAATTAAGAGCATTATTAAACAGTTAAGAGAGCGTGGTATCGGTGTTTTAATTACAGACCATAACGTGCGTGAAACCTTGGATGTTTGCGAAAGAGCTTACATTGTTAACCAAGGTAAGATGATTGCAGCAGGTGCCCCTCAAGAGATTTTATCTAACGAGCTTGTTAAGAAAGTTTATCTTGGTGAAAACTTTTCAATTTAAGAAAAATTAAGTTTGCTAAAAATATAAATAAAAAAGGCGGTACTTAAGTATCGCCTTTCTTTTAAGTGCTAGAAGATATTATTTTTGGAGAACTGAAATATCAGCAACACGGGAAAACAGATCTTTTAGTCTCTGTAATAAAGCTAATCTGTTATTTTTGATTTCTGGGTTCTTATCGTTAACCATAACTTTATCAAAGAAGTTATCAACAGGAACTTTTAATTCAGAAAGCTTAGCGAGAGCGTCTTTATAGTCTGCATTTTCAAGAAGCTTATTAACTTCACCTTCAATATGTTCAATAACATTTGAAAGTTCTTTTTCTTCATCGTTTTGAAGTAATGAAGTATTAAAGTTGCTAACAACCTTTTCTTTAGAAAGAATGTTACTTACACGCTTGTTGGCGGCCGCTAATGATTCAGCTTCTGGGAGACTCTTGAAGTCTTTCACAGCTTGGATTCGTTTATCGAAATCTAGGATGTTAGTAACTTTGCAAGCCAATACTGATTGTACGATATCAGTTGAAATGCCAAGTTCTTGATAGTAAGACTTGAATCTTGCGAAAACGTAATCTACAACATCTTGAATTACATTCTTATTTAAGAGCTTAGTGCCAAAAAGATCAGCAGCTAATGAAGCAAGTTCTTTAAGATCGAAAGAAAGACCTTTTTCTACTGAAATACGGATCAAACCAATTGAAGCTCTTCTAAGTCCGAAAGGATCTTTATCTCCCTTAGGAATCATGTTCACGCCGAAAATACCAACCAAAGTTACAATCTTTTCAGCAATGCTTAGTGCTGAAGAAACTGGTGTGCTTGGTAGAGCATCTCCTGAGAATCTTGGAAGATACTGTTCGTTGATTGCTAAAGCTACATCTTCTGGTTCGCCATCGATTCTCGCATAGTACATTCCCATAATACCTTGGGTATCGGTGAATTCAGTAACCATGTTAGTAACAAGGTCGCACTTAGAAAGAATACCTGCTCTTTCAGCTTTAACAGGATCTGCTCCAATAACTTCAGCAACCTTCGCAGCTACCTTAGCAACGACTTCTGATTTTTCTGCAAGAGTGCCTAGTTGTTTTTGGAATAATACAGTTTTAAGAGTTTCAAATCTTGAGAATAAGGTTTGTTTCTTATCTGTGTTAAAGAAGAATTCTGCGTCTGAAAGTCTTGGACGAACAACTCTTTCATTACCAGCAATAACGAGCTCTGGCTTTGGAGACTTAATATTGCTTATGAAAATAAAGTTAGGAAGTAATTTTCCGTCCTTGTACACAGGGAAGTACTTTTGGTCACCCTTCATGGTGTGTACTAAAGCTTCAGCAGGAACTTTTAAGAATTTTTCTTCAAACTTAGCAGTAAGCAATACAGGGTATTCAACAATAGAGGTAACTTCTTCGATTAAATCAGGATCTAGATCTGCAACGCCACCAATCTTGTCAGCTTCTGATTTAATAGCTTCAGTGATTATGTTCTTTCTCTTTTCATAATCAGCGATAACCATTCCCTTTTCTTCAAGGATTTCTGGATATTCATCAGCTGAATTAAGTTCAAATTGAGGAGTTCCCATATAACGATGGCCTTTTATGGTGCGACCTGATTTTAAGCCAAGTACTTCGCCAGGGATAACATCGCTACCAAATAGCATAGCCAATGTATGTACAGGACGTACGAACATTACATGGCTAGCACCCCAGTGCATGAGCTTTGGTATAGGAAGTTTTGATAATGCTTCTTGGGTAAAACCAGGAACTAAAGAAGCAGTGTCGATACCTTTTTCAACGGTATTGAAAACAAGCCATTCGCCTTTTGGGGTTGAAATTCTGCCAGCCTGTTCAATTGAAATACCGTTTGACTTAGCCCAAGATGTACCAATTTGAGTTGGTTTACCTTCAGCATCGAAAGCTACCTTTACAGACGGTCCTTTCTTTTCAATTGTCTTATCTGGTTGCTTAGTATCAAGATCAAATACTTTGATAGCTAGTCTTCTAGGAGTTGCATACCATTTTGCTTCGCCGTGAGGTATACCTGCTTTATCAACCAAATTAATAAAATTGTCTTTAAAGCTAGTTGCCAAATTACGTAATGCTTTTGGTGGTAACTCTTCAGTCCCTAATTCAATAAGCAATTTTTTAGTTGTCATCTTTTAGCCTTTTTTATTTGTTCAAAATAGGGAAACCGAGTGCTTCTCTTGCTGCGTAATAAGCTTCAGCAATGCCCTTAGACAAAGCTCTAATTCTTAGTATGTATCTTTGTCTTTCAGTTACTGAAATTGCATGTCTTGCATCCAATAAGTTGAATGCATGTGCAGCGCGAAGAATTCTTTCATATGCAGGAAGAGGAAGTGGTTTTTCCAAAGAGAGTAGGTGTTGGCATTCTTTTTCGCTTTGGTCAAAGAGAGAATATAAGAATGGAACATCAGCATGTTCGAAATTGTATGTTGATTGTTCTACTTCGTTTTGATGGAAAATATCACCATAGGTTATTTTTCCAGCAGGTGTTTCCGCCCAAGTGAGATCGTAAACATTGTTTACGCCTTGGATATACATAGCAAGTCTTTCAAGACCATAGGTAACTTCGCCAGTAACTGGTGAGCATTCAAGGCCACCAACTTGCTGGAAGTATGTGAATTGGGTAACTTCCATGCCGTTGAGCCATACTTCCCAACCTAAGCCCCAAGCACCAAGAGTAGGGTTTTCCCAGTTATCTTCTACAAAGCGAATATCATGAACTGATGGGTCAAATCCTAATTCTCTTAATGACCCGAGGTAGAGATCTTGGATATTGTCAGGAGAAGGTTTTAGAACAACCTGGAACTGGAAATATCTTTGTAATCTATTAGGATTTTCACCGTAACGACCATCGGTTGGTCTTCTTGATGGCTGTACGTAAGCACAAAAATGTGGCTCTGGACCTATTGCTCTTAAGAATGTCATTGGATGAGATGTTCCCGCACCAACTTCCATATCAAATGGTTGTGCAAGGAGGCAACCTTGACGAGACCAATAGTCTTGAAGAGTTAAGATTAACCCTTGAAAAGTTTTTACATCATATTTGTTGGACATCGAAAATCCTTGATAATTCAGAATATGTGCTGATCTAATGTTTTCAGCGAATTATTCACGGTAAATGTTTTTACTTCATTTACAAAACGCGACGCATTGCAAATGAGATTCATTAACAATTTTTACTATGCTATACTATATAAACACTCAAAAAATCGTTAATGAAATATGTTTACCAAGTAGTTAACTACATTGTTTTATATTGTTTATTACCAAGCTAGTTAATTCTTCTAGAGGCATAGCAACAATGATAATAGTTTACTATTTTACTCGTGTTTAAAATAATTTGCACTACGGATAAATAAGTCAAAGTGTTGTTTTATAAATAATCGGAAAGAACTTTATAAAAAGTTCTTTTAAAGAAAATTAAAAATGATTAATCGGTATGACAATAGAGCAAAAACAGGGATTTCTCTATCATCTAAGAGGAATCCCTGTTTATTAAAAGATATAAAACAAAAAAATGAAATGTACTTTATGGTTTTAAAAGTTTGAAATGGAGAATTTGGTTGGCATCAGTAGTAAATTCAAGCATTTTGTATCCAAGGTTCTGACACAAAAGATCAAAATCTCTTTTTGTTGATTGATCATCAGCGTGAACTAATAGGGTTGTTCCAGATTCTGCGTTTCTTAGTTCTCTACGAACGATCATTAGTGGTTCAGGACATCTAAGTCCGATAGCATCTATCTCTTTAATATTTAGTTCTTGGTTCTTCATATAAAGTAATATTCTATTGTTTGATAATAGGGTATGCGTTCTAAATCTGACTTTTACAATTTTTTGTACTAAGATTCCTCTTTGATCACAAGCCTATTCT
>CAVGFV010000091.1:0-8563 GCA_963628765.1 Succinimonas sp. | reverse complement strand
CTTATGTGGGCTCTATGAAAATTTAAATACGACGATTGCGAATACGCTTACTTTTTTCTTATATTTTGAGTGCTTTTTATGTAATTATATTTTGAATAATTCGAGCACATGAATGCTTTAAATTATTAGCTTTTCTAACTCTAAAACATACCTTAAACGTTGGGGTACATATAGGATTAAATAGGCAATATAGTGAGATTTCTTAAAATCTACTTTTTATCATATAATTACGATGTTTGTATGGCTTTATTATGCAAGGTATTCAAATGAATAATTTGAATTTTTCCAATTATTTCACTTATAAAGACGAAGTATCTCGAACAATCAGTTGGGGACATTGGTTTTTATTTTTAAATATTTTTCTTGCAATTTTTATCGGTTGTTCATATTTATACAACTCACCAACGCCATCAACAGGATTAGGAATCTTCTATTTAATAATTAGTTGGCTTGGTCATTTTAGTTGTCTCGTATCGATCATATATCTCCTAATATTTTTTCCACTCTCCTTTATAGGAAATCTTAAGTTATACCGAATACTAGCTATTATCTTATCAACCATTCTTTTTTTGATAATGCTTGTTGATGTAAAACTATATCAATCTATAAAAATTCATATTAATTTTTCGGTACTAGAATTATTTTTTGAACAAGAAGGTTTTTCTACAGGCTTAAACTTTAATTTTTTATATATTGCTGGACCAATACTGCTTGCAATTGAATATGGATTTTCAAGTCTTGCATGGCACCATATTTATACTAAAAGCTATCAAAAACTAAGTTTTTTTATTTCTGCCCTATTTTTAATATCTTTTTTATCAACTCACATAATGCATATATGGGCTGATGCCTATAAATACGTTCCAATAACACAACAAAAATCTTTATTTCCTGCCTATTACCCAATGACAGCTAATACTTTCCTAAAAGAACATGGATGGATAGTTGACGTTCAAGAAGACGAAGAAATAGAGAGAAAAACTGATGAAAAGTTTAATCAAAGAATTCAGTATCCTCTTGAGAATATAAGAGTGAATCTCAAGGAAAAGTCTTTGAATGTTGTAATGATTTTCGTTCAAGGGATATCTCAAAAATACCTTACTAAGGAATACATGCCTAATCTCGCAGAATTTGCAGATAAACACGATTCTTACGAAAATCATTTTTTAGGTGGTGACGACCCTAGTTTAACCGTATTTGAGGCTGTTTATGGCATACCACCTCAATACATGCCAATTTTAAAAAACAGTGGCATACCACCAATAAACAGCAATGAAATGTTGCAACAAGACTATAAAATCCAATCCTTTGTAACTGGAAAAATAAGCAAAAAAATCGATGATTTCAGGCTCATCAGCGGTATTAGGAAAAAGCAATTAAAGAGTTTTAGTACAGATGAAGAAACCATCATGGCCGCCACTGATTTTATTTCTAAGTGGAATGATAGACCACAGATGACCTATATAAGTATCACAGCACCTAATACTCTAAAGGAATATAAAAATTTCATTAAAAAATTTGTTCCTGAAGCTGATTATGAACAAATTACAGCTGGCAACCTCGAAAGCAATGATCCTAAATTATTAAATCGTTATTACAACTCTTTGTTTAATACCGACAGATTGATAGGTAATGTGCTTAATTCTCTTAAGGATCACTTAGATAACACTGTAATCATAATTACAGCTTCCAAAGGTTTTAGCTTACCAACAGCAGAATTCAGAGATAATAAATATGATCGCGAAAATTTCCATGTTCCGTTAATCATAAGTTGGCCAGATGCGGTTATCTCTGCAAAAATCACGGCTTTAACTGGATCCCAAGACATTGCTCCGACCATAGCCAAAGAAGTTCTTGGTATTCAGAATGACTATGATACGTACAGCACTGGAGTTAATGTTCGAGATGTGGATAGCAGACCATGGATACTAAGTGGTGACACACAAGAAATAAGAATTATTTCAGAAAATCAAACAACCATTTTCGACAAACATGGAAATGCAAGCATTTACACTGATAACAAAACGCCAAAATCACAGCCAAATATGGCAACTTTAATTAAAGCTATAAAGATTTTAAATAAATTTAAGGATAAGTAATAACAATGATCGAACAAGTTAATCAAACAAATATAAGTGAAGTAATCGCAAAATCTGCTAATACAACAGTACTTCTCTATATTTTCGATCCAAAAGATCCAAATACAGAAGCGTTAAAACAAACTCTTGAAAATTCAGTCGGTGCAGACAATGAATTTTTAAATCTAGCAGAAGCTAATGCCGAAGATCCTGTAATTCAATCAGTATGTATGCAAATCGGCATTCAGTCGCTTCCTGCAATTTGCGTTCTTTCTGGTGGAAGACCAACAGATCTAATTACCTCAGATCGTCTTTCAGATCTAAATAACATAAAGGGCCTAATTTCTTCATATTTACCACCAAAAGAAAAAATATTGTTTTCAGAGGCTGTAAAATTAGAAGAAGAAGGTAAAAATAATGAAGCTTACCTTAAGCTCAAGGAAGCTAATGAAATAGCACCAAATGATATCAATATTAAATTTGCATTAATAAGTATTTCTATAAAAAATAAAAAAATTAAAGAATCTAAAGAATTACTTAATTCAATTGATCCTGCAAATCAGCAAACCCAAGTATACAAAGACTTGTTAGCAGCTCTTACTTTGGCAGAACAAAATCAGAAAAATCCTGAAACCGAAGTTCTCAAAGCTAAACATAACGAAAACCCTGATGATTTGGATATAGTAGAAAAATTAGCTACTGCATTAAATCAAGAAGGTGAAAATGAAGAAGCTTTAGAATTACTGCTCTCTTATCTAAAGAAGGACTTAAATGCAGGAAATATCAAAAAAACTTATCTAGATATTATTGCTACTCTTAACGGAGATCCTTTACAAGCAAAATATAGAAGAGCTTTATATACCTTAATGTACTAACTAATAGCTTTTAGAGTTAATCGCCATTCGCACAAACGCGAGTGGCTTTTTCATTTTCAGTATTTATTATCAAATGTTCTTGTTTCTCTAAACTTAACAGCTATTTATCTAAGAGATCCTTATAAAAAGCCTGTTCTGATGTAATTCTAGAGATCATTGCACGTGTCTTCAAAACATCATTTTTATTTTTACACACCCTAAGTGCTGAATCTGCATTCATAATAGCTTGATCCCAAACACCTCGGTATTCTAGTATCTCCGCATTTAATTGATACATATTGCAAGTATCTTTGTTTTTTCTATATGCTTTCATAAGCAATTCATTGCCAGTTACAGAATCCATATTTCTTTTTAATCTTCTTAGCAATTGAATAGCTTTGTCTGTTTTACTTTGAGAAAGGTATACATTAGCTAAATTAACTATTATCACTTCATTATTTGGCATTCTTACATTTAGATTTTCTAGCATCTGTCTAGCTCTGTCTTTTTCGTTATTGACTAAATAATAATCAGTCATAGTGTCTATTACGAAAAGATTAGAACTATATTTTTTATTAAGAATATCTAGAGCTTTTTTAGCTTCTGCCAAGTCTTTAGTATCTACTGAAACCAAAGCTAATAGATACCATGCACCATAATTATCTGCACTACTATTAACGACTCTTTTAGCTTCTGATTTCAAATAAGATTTAGATGTCTTACTATATCTAGCCAACATTCTGCTTTTTGCAAACGCAAAATCTATACTTTCATAATATTTTTTAGGGTGATATCCACGGGCACGATTTTCTGCTTCTGCCACTCTTTTTTCTGACAAAGGGTGTGTTAAAAGCATTTCGAAAGCGGGATTTATTTTATCTTCATTTCGTCTTAGCTTTCGGAACATATTTGCCATGCCATTAGGATTAAATCCAGATCTATACAAAAGATCTATCCCAATGCGATCTGCTTCTTCTTCGTGAGAACGAGTATAGTTTATTACAGACTGTTGGACACCGTTAATCGATGCTGACATAGCTGCCATCGCTACTGCTGGATTTATAACAGCTAAAATTAGGCTTCCAACAATTCCTGCTATTCCAACATTAGATGCATCATTTTGAGCCTCTAACGATCTAGCAATATGCCTTTGAGTAACATGAGTCATTTCATGAGCCAATACGCCTGCAAATTCACTCTCAGAATCTGTAGAAGTTATAAGCCCAGAATTTACCATTATCTTACCACCAAAAAAAGCAGCAGCATTTAAAGTCTGATCTTCCACAAAAAAAGCATCAAATGGATATTTAACACCATTTGATTGAGCGGCCATTCTCCCAATTATTCCTTTTAAATACTGCTCCAAAGCTGGATCGTATATTACAGGAAGTTGAGAACGAGCTACGGTAATAAAATAATCACCGAGTTCCTTTTCTTTTTCTACACTTAAACCACGCACACCAGCAGTGCCAAAATCATATTCTCCCGCATGCGAAGCTATTGGCACAGAGATCAAAGGAATAAACATCATTAACAAAAAATGTTTTATAAACCTCATGTGGTGCAACTCCTTTAACAAATTTATTCAAGTTAGACAGGGAAAATGTCTTATAATTCAAAACTTAAGAAATTTTATTTTGCACGTATCTCAGTCATACGCATTAACAAGCCTACATCTGTAACAGATAGCTAATATTTAACCGCAAATTTTAACGAGTCAATAAAAATGATACAGTTTTTAAAAAAGTGGTATTTTAGGAACCTCTCAAATCCACCTTGTGCAGTTTTGCTACTTCAATTTATAACAATATTTTTGTTAGTTTATTTCGGAAGTAGTGTTATTGGACCATTAATTGCTGCATTGGTTTTAGCATTTATGTTAGAAACGCCAGTTTCTATATTAATAAAACATGGTTCAAAAAGAATAAATGCCGTTATCATCACAATGGGATCTGTTTTAGGAGCTCTATTTGTTGCCTGCTTATTTGTAATTCCACCTGCATTGTCTCAGATGTCAATGATGACTCAAAAAATAGGCATTGCTATTAATGATCAAAATAAAGCAATGATTGATGCAAATAACACAGAAACTACTAATATCATTAGCACCACTACTAATGAAAACAAAGACGAAAATTCAGATAAAACAAATATAGAGAGCAAATCAGTAAACTCTGTTGATACGTCACAATCGTCTAATGATGCAAAAGAACAAGTAACAAGTTCGCCAAACGGAGATGACTCGACAAAGGAAAACCCTGTAGGGGAAAATCCTGTAGAAGAAAACGCAGTAGAAGAAATCACAGCTGAACAAGACTCTCTTATCATTAGTGATAAAGATAAAAGAGAAAATGATATTACAATGAATTGGATACTAAGCAAATTCCAAAAGATTAAAAGTAAACTTCCTGAAAGTTATCAAAATATCATTACTGTTGATCAAATCAAAGATGCCGTACATTATCTTGAAGTACAAACTAAAGGATTTCTTTCGCACATTGTGAAAAATCAATTAGCACCATTATTCATGGATACGATAAGTTTCCTAGTATATCTTGTTATAGTGCCTATCTTTGCTTTCTATATGCTTAAAGATAAAGATAGATTACTAAAATTAGCAGGACATTACCTATCTCCGTATGAAGAAGTTTCAAAATTTTGGCAAGAAATTAGAAGACTTATTTCTGAATATTTAAATGGCAATCTTATACACATAATCATAGTAACATCGATTAATGCAATCGCTCTTTGGTTACTAGGTTTAAATTATGCCCTTTTACTCGGAATCGGCGTTGGTTTAAGTGTATTAATTCCATATGTTGGAATGATAGTAGTAACTATTCCTATTGCTGTTATTGGCTTTATGCAGTTTGGATTAAGTAGCGACTTAATGTGGCTATTTGGTATCTACGTTGCAATACAGTTAATTGATGCTTATGTCATTACTCCTATGCTGTTTTCTGAAAAATTGGATATGGATGCATTCTCAATACTCGTTGCAATATTTGTTTTTGGTGGTATCTGGGGATTTTGGGGAATAGTGCTTGCAATACCTCTAGCAACATTTGTAAAAACTGTGTTTAATTTCTGGCCTTCGATACCAAACGAAGATCAAACTGTTAAATAAAAATATGAAAAAGTCACCCAGTTAATAGCTGCGTGACTTTTTTAAAGAAAAACTTATAAATACACTTAAAAGCTCTATACTGTTATTTAGAATACTAATAAGACAAATACCACTCCCCTACCCTATTCAATATTCTATAAAAACGAAAGTTTTCTATGATATTAAAATTTAAAGCCAGATTTTCTTTTTTCTGCCAGTTGCTTTAAAACATCGTAAACCATATTTTCCGTAACAAGTTTTTTCTTAATTACAGAAATTTCATCTAGTCTATCAATGACCCAAGCTGCTTCATTAACATTCTCAACGCTACTAGAAATTTGTTTTGCTCTTGAAGGGGCTAAGAAACCACCACGAGATTTCTCCCTTAATACAAGCATTTCTGGATACAATTTTTTAGGTAATTCTTCTACAGAGAGAATGACATCAGCGGAAAATCTTGAAACTAAATCTCTTTTAGTAATTCCTGATTTTTCTGGAATGTTATGAGATGCAACAGCCATAAAGCCAGAATTTCTATTACTTTGCCAACGGTTATATAAATTGAATATCTCTGACTCTAAATCAAAATCACCTGCAATAGAATCAACATTATCAAGAAGGATGACATCATTATTCTCCATCTCAGCCATCATCATTGATAAAGAATCGCTATCGTATATATTTCTTATAATTGACATGTCCAATACGATAGAACGCATTCCAAGATTTTCTGCCATATACGAGGATGCTTTAAAAAGGTGGCTTTTACCACTATTGTCAGGTCCATGTACAAAAAGGAAACGTTTCTCTTTTAATGCATTTAATACTGAATTTTTTAAATAATTGTAAGCAGCTTCATTTCCAGGAAAAACGCAAAACGATTCCATAGTAGCCTCATTTCCGAAGGATAATGTCAACGGCACTTGATGGCTAGCATCTACTATGCTATTCGTTTTCCTGCTCATTAAAAAATTCCCGTCTTTAGCGAATTACTCCACCACCAGTCTTAAGTTTTTGGTTTGGATCTGGTGCATCGTTATTCTCTCTAATATAGCGCTGTTTTATCTCCGCTTCTGCTGCATCTGTTGCTTCTTTTTCAGCGGTTTCTTTTGCCTGTTTCTGTCTTTGAATTTGATCGCGACGATTCTTTTCATCGTAGTAGTATACGTAATCTGCTCTATTAACAAGACCAGGTTCTTTTGCAAAATACGAAGCTAGAGATTCACCATTTGCCAAGCTAACAATATATATTACATCAGCACCTTTTACTTCACCGAAGCTGATATTTTGTAAGCCAAGTGCATACAACTCATCTTTTATTTGTTTTATGACTGCAAAGTTTGATACACCTTGAACTAACACTCTATAGCTATTATCTTCTTGCTTTCCCAAGTTTAATTCACTATTTTTTGAGAAATCTTCTTCAGGAATTGATGCTGTAGATGTATTTGATGTTTCGCTGTTAGTAGCTTGAGAAGAAGCTCTATCAAATACATTGGCGTTCTTTTTTAGATCATCATAAAAAAGGACGGCAACTTGTGAAGGACTTCCTGTTAAAGTATTGTTTATTATTTCAATATTATTCGCTACATCTATCATATGATATGTGAATTGAACGGCATTGCCATCTTTTACTACAACAATACCATTTACAGCATACCCTGAGCTATAACGTTGAGATGCGACACCAGTTTTTGATGTATTTGGTTGCATAACATCTGATATTGACATTGCACCAATATCATCAAGATCAAATACAGGAAGTAATAGATTAACCTTGTTCTTGCTACCAACATTCCTTAAAGCATTATAGAAATTATCTTTAGGATCTGTTACAAAGTGCATTTCTTCAGATGATGAAGAATCACCTTTTACTAGCCAAGCAACAAGCGGTTGTTTAAAACCTCTCCATACTACAATAGTGCCATTATTAATCAAACGACCAATCTTCCCTGAATCAAAAGTAACAATGTATTTGTCACCTTCTTCAGAAATATCCTCTGATTTAATTAGAGATTGAATATTGACATTAAGACTATTTGGATCTGTTGTGCCGTTGCTTACAGATTTAACCATAGAATTAAAGGCTTCACGTTGTGCTGCTGAAAAATCGCCGTCAAACTGAACGACATATCTGTAATCATTAGCAAAAGCAACAGAAAATGTCGATACTAATGTAATACTTGCAACAAATAAATTTCTGATGGCCTTAAGCATATGCGTAATCATCCGAAGAACAATAACAACTAACAATATTATTTTTAGTCTTAGGAAAATAAAAAACTTTAACACGTTTAATTGTATCATGTAGTGAACACATGACATCAAAAACAACGCAATGTTTTATACCCAGCATCAAAAAAGCTAGTCCATATCAAAAATAACATCTTTTTGGAGGCTTCGGGCATGATTGTGGGTAAAATGTCCTGCCTCTGACTAAAATTTCATATTGAAAAAGCCACCTAGGCTCCTGTAAAGTATCAGTGACCAAACATCTACTTCATGGGAGGACCAAGATGGCTTCT
>CAVGFV010000090.1:6367-13057 GCA_963628765.1 Succinimonas sp. | reverse complement strand
TTTCGTAAGATTAGTAATTAAATTACATACCTAAATTTATATCGTTACAGTTTAATTCAATGTATCTATTGGCATTCTTTAAAAGTGTTCTAGATCTTATCCAATAAGTGGTGCCCAGTAGGCCATATGCTCCTATAAGAACAAACCACATTCCTGGAAGACCGTAAACTTTACCAAAAACATCAGTGAAGCCAAGAAAATAGCCAGCAGGAACACCAAGACAAAGGAAGAATCCTAAATTACCAATAAATACAGTGCGGTTGTCACCGAAGCCTCTTACGATACCTAGACCAACACCAAAGAATGGATCTAATAATTGGTATATAAAGACAGCGTTGAACAAAAGCACGCCTAGTGAAAATATTTCAGGATCTTTTGTATAGAGGCCGGTTATCTCTTCTCTAAATGAATATACCAAAAATGCTGAAGGGATGATAATAATTAAAGAAAGCAGTAAACCACTCTTAATACTTCTCTTTATCTTTTCTACAGAACCGAGTCCAATGTTTTGACCAATTCTGATTGCTATTGAGGTACCCATTGCTAAAGGTAACACATAAGTGAAAAGACAAACTGAATTCACTATTTGGTGAGCTGCTGTGATTTTTGGTCCCATAATAGCAGAGGCATAACCTAGGAAGGAAATAGCAAGAACCTCTATTACAGTGCCAATAGCAAGTGATATACCGACTTTTAAGATCTTTATCAGGATCTCTTTTTCTATTGGAGAATACTTTAATAAAAATATTTGCCTATTTTTAAGTTTGGAGCTTGTTTTGGCATAAGTAATGAACAGCACCATTGATAGCCACATTGATATACAAGTAGCAATACCGCACCCTTTTGCTCCAAGAGCTGGTAAACCGAGATGACCATAAATAAGCATCCAGTTTAAAGGGATATTAGCTCCAACCATTACAAAGCCGATTATCATAGAAGGAACAGTGATGGAAGAACCTTCAATACCGTTTTTTACCAAGGTACCTATAGTGGTTCCTAATATGCCCACACCAACCCAAAAACAGTAATCCTTTGCTTTGGTAAGAAGTATAGGATCCATATCAGGTCTTGCTAGAAGATGCGGTAGGATAATAACCATAATTGATGATAAGGCGCCAATTATTATGGTAAGCAACATTGCGTTGGACATTAACTTAGGAATCATTTCTTTTTTCTTGGCACCAATATAGATAGCTACCAAAGGAGACAATGCTAATGTAAAACCTGACGCAAATACGAAAAATGGGGTCCAGTAAGCCCCTCCTAGTGCAATTGCTGCAAGATCCTCGGTTCCTGCCTGTGCAGACATATATGAGTCTGTAAGCGCAACAAAGGTTCCTGTAAGCTGTGCTACTAAAATAGGTAGTGCAAGCTTTAATAAGTTCCAAACTTCTAGTCTGAAAGAGCTATAATCGTTTGCCATATTATTAGTAAAAGTTATTTGCTAAATTTTAAACAAGACGTTTAAACGAAATTGCAATATTTTTATTGAATTTTTTGTTTAAACTATGAAACGGGTGGCAATGTTAGCCATTTTTCTTGAGGAAATCAAGCATTCTTTTTAGTCTACTGATAGCAACAGTGTCTTTTTCTAATTTCTCTCCGAGACTATTAATTCTTCCGATAAAAGTATCTCTTTTATCGTAGATGCGATCTTGGCATACGTCTGAATATACTGATAAATAAAGTTCTGGGAGCAAATCTGGTGCTTCACTGAAAAGGTAATCTAAGATTGTTGTTCTAACACTATTAGAAACACTAGGAAGAACCCCAACTAATCCAGCAGGTGAGGTATCACCATTGCAGATATCCATGTATTCCTTTGAATACATAACATCATGATTTATATCACTGCTGTTAAGGTTTTTGAGAATTTGTGAATACTCAGTTTGATTGAAAGCAATATCCATTGCTGTTTTTTTGAATTCGCTGTCTAGAATAAGTTTTAATAGCGAAGCAAAATTGGTATTGATAACGTTCTTATCAAGATTTAAGTGTTCTAGTAATTCAGATGTTACAACAGATGCAGGGCTTATTAAAAGATCACCACTGGTGCTAAATTTTACCCATCCTAAGTTAGATATGGTATTGCTTGGTGTATAAGCAAGATCCCAACCAATGTATCCATTACTAGAATTAACTAAAGGCAATATCAAATTGAAGTTTTTTTCGCCAACTGCTGCTAGTAGTTTTTTAGCTGAGAAAGGCTGGAAGTCCTCTACGTTTTGTTTCTGATATAGAAAGAAATTTAGAAGTTTGGGTTCCTTTTTTTGAATCAGATTGAATAGTTCTTTTACAGCAGTTAATTGATCGGTTACAGATATTCCGAAATTCTGGCAAAGTTTACAGAGATTACTTTCACCATTATATGGGAACACCTTTTTAAATAATGAGGCTGCCCTTAAAATGCATTTGAATGATATCAATTTAACACTTGGAACGTTTAGTAATAAGCGTTCTAAAAGCCTGTTGAAGGTAATAAGGCTCCTAGTGTTGGAGAATATCAGAACATCGGCAGCTGGATCTTTTAACAGAACTCCTAAAATTTTTCTTGCCTGCGATAAAGAATAGGATGTTTTAAGTTTATCGGTCATATCCCAAGGACAACCTGGAATATATTCTGGTGCTGGGAAAATACCTACCCTTGGTGCAACAGTAAATTCACCATTAGTTTTTATCTTTGTTTTATCTTTTTCTTCTACATTGTCTAAGGAAGTAGAGCGAACAAGACTGTATTTTAAATAGAACGGCTCATGTTCTTCATTAAAAGGAATCAGATGAAGGAACAACATGTTGATAAAAACTCAAAAATAGTTGTAGGTATTTAGCGGAATTGATTTACTTCTTTATCGTATGTAAATCCTGCTTTGGATAAAATCTTCACAAGCTCATCAAGATCTAAATCATAAACTTTACAGAGCTCATCAAGTTTTATGCTTTCATCCCTAAGCTTCATATTAATTGCTGAATATAGAATGAAAGGATCCATCTGTTTGTAATTTTCGAGATTCATTTGGTTCTCCAAGGCAGTAGATATTGATGTATCTACTGCTTTCCATTCATCAGATGATATTGTTATGCATCAGCCTAGTTGTAGACAATTTTAATCTTTGAAGCAACACTCTTCCCTGCTTCCACCGCCTCTTCTGTAGTGCTACCGTTTGTAAGGACAACACCAAGACGTCTGTGGCCATGAATTTCAGGCTTACCGAACAAACGTATTTGTGCAGTTGGGCATTGGGTTAAAGCTTCTGGAATATTATCGAAAGAAATGCTCTTAGAATCACCATCACCAAGTATTGCAACTGAAGCAGATGGTCCATAAGAAATAATCTTGCCGATTGGAAGACCAAGTATAGCTCTAACGTGAAGTGCAAACTCACTTAGATTCTGAGAAATCATTGTAACCATACCGGTATCGTGAGGGCGTGGAGATACTTCACTGAAAAGCACGTCATCACCAACAACGAACAATTCAACACCATAAATACCATAACCATCTAAAGCATCAACAACCTCTTTTGCGATATATTGAGCCTTGATCAAAGTCTGTTCAGACATACGCTGTGGTTGCCAGCTTTCATGGTAGTCGCCATCAACTTGGTGGTGTCCGATAGGAGGGCAGAAATGGAATCCATCAACAGCATGAACAGTAAGAAGTGTAATTTCATAATCGAACTTTAAAAATTCTTCGATAATTACTTTCTGCTTATGACCACGTCCTTCGTCATGCGCAGCTTTCCATGCGTGTTCAATTTGATCTTCGGATTTAACTATAGATTGTCCTTTGCCAGAAGAGCTCATTACTGGCTTTACAACGCAAGGTAAACCTATTTTTTCAATACCTGCTTTGAATTCTTCAAAGGTCTCTGCAAACACATACTTAGACGTAGGAATTTTTAATTTTTCAGCAGCAAGTGTTCTGATTCCTTCACGATCCATGGTTGTCTTTGCAGCAAAGCTACTTGGAACTACAGTGATACCTTGTTCTTCGAATTCATGAAGGCGATCGGTAGCGATTGCTTCAATTTCAGGGATAATATAGTCAGGTTTCTCTTCAGCAACGATTTTTGCAAGTTCATCACCATCAAGCATGTTTATAACATGAGACTTGTGGGCTACTTGCATTGCAGGAGCATTACTATAGCGATCTACACCAATTACCTCCACTCCTAGTCTTTGTAATTCAATGCAAATTTCTTTGCCGAGTTCACCACAACCTAATAAAAGAGCTTTGGTTGTGTTTGGAGTAAAAGGAGTACCTAGCATAGCTTACGAGCCTTCCTATCTAAATCTATTAATATAGTGTGAAATTACAATTTGTAAAATTATAGCCATCGATGTGTTTTTTTACAATACTTCTATAAGAATGACATTTGGTATTCAGTAGAGCGTTTGCCCTTAATTTTATTAAAATACCTAAGTTATAAAATTTTTTGTTGTATACGTATGACTATCAATCACTTTGTATAGACAAAGTCTAATGTTTTAGGTATTTTGCCAAATGCAATAATGAGGACACTGAGGATATTTGCGTTAAGATCAAAAAAACTAATGAAATAAAGATCAACTAGGCAACATAAAACACATTTTATGCTGCCAACAGTTACTTAATTATTAGATAAATTGATTCGATCCTTAGTAGAAAATGTTTTTTGAGGCCAATGATGTCGTATTTAAGAAGACTTTTTTTAGGTTTAGGTATGCTTTCTGTGGTTCCAGTGGTGCTACTAGGATGCGGTGGAGAGAATACACAAAAGCAAGAAAGTACGTCTTTGAAAGAAGAGACTCAACAAACAGAAAAAGTTACGGTTGAAAAATCCAATGATGACGTTTTAACCGCTGAAACGGCTAATAAGACCAATACCTGTCTCGATAATCTTAAACAGTATCAGTTAACTTCAAAAATTTTTAATGAATGTATTAATGAAGCATCCCAAAATCTAAAGGCTCCTGAATTACATTACACTGTAGGTTTATGGTACGTTTATGGTGCTTATGGTTTTGATTTTCAAGAAAAGCCTGATACTAGAAAAGCACGTCATTTCTTATACCTTGCTTCAAAGGAAGGAAATCTTGATGCAATGGCGGCTTATGTTATTACTCAACATGATCAGACATCCAATGATGGCACTGATAACCAAGGTAATTCTGCAGAGTTTATGAAAGCTCTTTCTGCTGATACATCTGAAAAAGGAATTTTACGTTATTTAAGAGTTTTAAAAGCAACTGGAAAATTGACGGATGAGAATGGTGTTCCAGAATTAAAGAAGTTAGCAGAAGTAGGCAATAATGAAGCTGCTCTTATGTTTGCTGATTATTTGTTTTACCAAGCTAGTATCTCAAAAGATGCAGAACAAGGTAAGAATTTAATAAATAAATCTTGGACCATATATGGGAATATTCTAAAAAAGCTCGATGATGATGATCAATCAGAAGAAGTCAAAGCAATTAAAAGCCGAATTTATTGGAAATTTGTTAGCTATTATTCTGATATGTCTCAATCTAGTACAGAACACCGCGATGAAGCAATGAAAAAGATTGTGGATTATTTAGAACGACTTGCAAGAATGGGTGATTTGCTTGCGGCAAGTACTTTAACCACAAGTTACTATACTGGTGAATTTGGCAAAAAGAATGAAGATAAAGCTTTTGCTTGGGGATATTGGTTGAAGCAATGTGCTACAGATTCTGTATTTAGCCGAGGTGTCTCAAAAATTGTTAAAGAGCTTTCTTTTAAAGTTCCTGTCAAGGTTATGGATGCAAGATGGCCGGTAGCAGAGAGTCTTCTTAAAGATGTAAAATGCGACTATAAGCAACTTCCTTTAAGAGATGGTGATATTCAAGTGCAAAATGCATCACCTGCAAAAAAATAATGTTAAATTAAAAGAATAAACTACTTCAAAGTTGGATAAGTATATGAAGCTTTCAGCGTTAGCTGTTGCTGTGTTGGCATCAGTAACAGGAAATATGGCTATAGCAGTTGAGAATACTACTAATGTAAATCAAGCTGTTGGATCTGAAACAAAAGTTACAGCAAATGCAACTGAAAACAAAAATGAAGTAGCTAACAACACTGATTTTTTTTCAGATGAAGAAATAGCGGAAATTTCTGCGCATTATTTTAAAGATCGTACTAAGCCATCAATAAAAAAACGTGAATTGTATAATGAAGCAATTTCGGATAAATATATTATGGAACTAGGCTATTCCCATAATACAGATGAAGCCGTACTTGATGATATAAAAATTGAAGATTTATTCCCGAATGAAAATTTAGCGAAAGAAAAAAAAGAAGGTAATGAAAAATCAGCTAATGACAAAACAATAGATAAAGAACAAGCAAAAGAAAGCGCTGATTCAGTCAATAAATTAAATGCTGAAGATAAAATAGAGCAAAAAAATGTCTCTTCTCAAGAAACAAAAGTTGAAGAAACAGTAGCGAAGGTTACCGAAAAAGAGCTTGTAGCTGAAAAAGACAATTCTTCTAAAGAAGCCAAGGTTGAAGATAAAGCAAAGACAGAAGAATCAGTAGCCAAGGTAACTGAAAAAGAATCTGTAGCAGAAAACGATAATATCTCTCAAGAAGCAAAAGTAGAAGAAAAAACAAAGGCTACTGAAAAGGAACCTGTAGCTGATAAAGACAATTCTTCTAAAGAAGCTAAGGTTGAAGATAAAGCAAAGACAGAA
>CAVGFV010000090.1:0-6335 GCA_963628765.1 Succinimonas sp. | reverse complement strand
TGTAGTTGATAAAGACAATTCTTCTAAAGAAGCTAAGGTTGAAGATAAAGCAAAGTCAGAAGAAACAGTAGCAAAGGCTACTGAAAAAGAGCCTGTAGCTGATAAAGACAATTCCTCTCAAGAAGCAAAGGTTGAAGAAACAGTAGCAAAGGTCACCGAAAAAGAGCCTGTAGCTGATAAAGACAATGCTTCTAAACAAGCAAAAGTTGAAGAAAAAGCAAAGAATGAAGAGGTAGAAGCTAAGGCATCTGAAAAGGACCAAGTCCTAGAAAAAGATGATTCTTCTAAAGAACTAAAAGTTACTGATAAAACCAAACAAGAAGAACCAACAACTAAAGCTACTGATACAAAGTTAGTTGAAGGAAAGAACAATTCAACAGAGCAAGCTAATGTTGAGAAAGAAGTTAAGTCAAAAGATACCTCTATTGATGTGATACCATCTACAGAAGATAAAACAACAAAACCTTCTGAGAGATTAAATACTTATCATGAAAATAACATCTTTAATGAGGATGCTTTGCAGTTCTCAGTAGAAATACTTCATGATGAGATAAACGATAATATCGAAATACCAACTGATGTTGTGACTAGGGCAAGTTCTCAGCAGGTAGATGATTATGTTCCTAGCGAAGATAATCAATCTACTGAAAATGGAGTGTCTTCAGAAACAATTTCAGATGAGAAAGTAGCCGCTACTATACTCGAAAAAGTAGAAAATAGCAAAGATTCAGAAAATCAAGCTAACGCTGAGGGTAATAATGCTAATGTCGAAACTTTAGAAAATAACAAAACTCTCATTAGTAATGATACTAAAGTGGATAAAGAGACTCCTTCAGAAACAGTTACTACTGAAAATAATAAAGAGTTAGTAAAAGACAATAATAATGAAGATACCAGTAATGTAAATAGTAAAAACTCAGTAAATGAAGTTAGCAATAATTCAAGTACTAACTCATCTGCCCCTTCATTAAAAGCAGATAATGTAGCAGCTTCAAATGATAAGGTGGTATCAGAAAAGAATTCATCCCAAAATCTAGAAACTTCTAATGAGAAGAAGGACATATCTGATGCTAAAGAGGTAGAAAACTCTGAAGCTAAAGATTCTACTCAAGAAAAGAATGCTACCCCTGAGGAGCAACCTAAATTAACTGAAAAGGATGTAGAAGATTTATTCCCATTACCTCCTGAACCAGCCCTAGCTGAATGTGAAAAGGAACCGGAAAAATCAGTGCAGTCACTTTACAAAGTAACCAAAGGTGATGGCTTAGAAACAATTTTGAACAAGAATTTAACTGAAGAAATGAAAAACGCTGGAATTTCTCGTGGACAGCTAGCTGCCGCTATATTTAGAAGAAATTTTGCGTCATTTTCTCATGTATCTCCAGTATTTCCATTTATAGAAAGAGAACTTATCATACCAAGTAATGCGGAAATTCTTAACGAATCACCTGCAACATATCAGCTTCTTCTCTCTGAAAAGGGAAACAAATTTACTGCTGATTCATTCCCGCTGACCGTTAAAGCTTCAAAATGCCGTGATGCCGAAAAGGCGTACAAGTCCGCAAAATTACAATGGGATAATAAGGTTTTAGAAGTAAAAAAAAAGCTCGGAAGGAATATCTTATTAAACATAACAGTAAATAGGTATATTTATAAATGTCGAGTTTTTATAAAGTAAAATTTTTTTGTTATGTTATCGGTCGCTGTACTTACTTGGATCCCTGCAAGTGCATATTCGCCTGCATCCCAAGCTCACCAGAAAGATGTAATAACAGAGTTAAATTCTGTTAATGACAAAAATTTAGCTTTGAGAAACACCAATGCAAAAAAAGTATATTCAGAATATGATTCCTATTTTTTAAACAACGAGCCTCAAATAAATCCTAAAACTAGTAATAAAAGCAAAAATATTAATAGAAATGAAAAACCTAATAAAACAGAAAAAGTAATTGCTGTCATTAGAAATGTAAGTGAAATTACTGGTGTAGAAATGATTCGTAGCATTCAAGGAGCAAGGCTCGATTTTAGAGGGCAAAGAGTGACAGCTAGAGATTCTAAAGGAAGACATTTGCGCTCTAAACGGTTGTAACTTTGCGATGTAATTTTGACAAAATCAATGGTATATTTATTGCGTAGCATATGAATGATATAAAAATATCTGAATTGATACATAAGTAACTGTTGATTATGGATGTTTTGTACAGATCTTATGATTACTTTAATAGGCTGAACAAAAGAATCCGGTATTGCCTGGAGAGACTGGGATATGACTTTAAATAAAATAACTACTGCTATTTATTCTGCAGTTTTTGTTATTACTGTACTTGGATCATATGCTTCTGCCGAAGAATTTGGTATTGAACTACGTGGTCCAAATGGAGCACAAAAACAGGATGGTAATGCCAATCATCAGCAGGTACGTCGTGCGTCAGCTACTGTTTTAAATGGATCTTCAAATAACTCAAAGAAGACAAATAACTCAGTAAACAAGGCACCAACAAATAAAACAACACAAAACGTTAAGAAAGAAAAAAGCATCGATGAAATTTGCCCTAAGGCAAAAGTTTACCCAGAAGTGGTAGTTCCTGAGGCAAAAATTGCAAAATTTGATTATGAAAAAACAGCTTCAGTTCATGAAGTTCAGGCTGGTGAAGCCATAACATCATTAGTTCAGTATGCACAAAACGATGATAGAACTTTAAATGAAGATCAAATTTATGCAGCATTGGTGAGATGGAATCCGAATATCTATGCTTGTGGAGGTTTATGCGCTGGTGCGAGCATAAAAATACCTAGCGAGAAGCAGATTGGATTAGAAAAACCGGAAACCGGCAAAAAAGTTCGTGATGCGGCAAATAGAGGCACTTTAAAAAATTTAGTTTTGGATGAGCTTGTACTTCCTTGGACAGAGGAAGAAAAGATTATAGAAGCTGCAAAAGCTAAAAAAGCTGAAAGAGATGAGCTTCAGAAAAAAGAACAAGAACGTTACGATAATTGCGTTGCTAAAGAAAACGCAAAAAGAGAACAAGAAAGGAAGGCTCGAGAAGATAAAGAGAGAGCTGCCTTTGAAGTTGCTGATTTAGCAAGCCCTGATATGATGATTGATGATGACACTAATGAGACCGTTACTGAAGATGGGAAACGTGTTATCACAATGCAGGATGAAAATAAGAATCGTAAAGCAGAAAAAGATACTTTAGAAATTACTCAAAATGGTTCTAGTGTTTCGGGTTCATCTCTTACTTTATCCGGTAACAATGCTGTTGGAAAAAATTCTAACGGCAGTGCAGTAAGTAGTAATGCCAATGCGGGTAAAAGCACTGCTGAAGCAGAGGCTTTGAAGGCCAAACTTTCTAAATTACAGGATGAATTTGCGGATTATCGTGAAAAAACTGCAGATGACATAGCTCTTTTAAAACAGGACATAGAGCAATTAAAGAAAAACAATGAAGAAGTTACTCAGAATCTTGCTGAACAATCAAAAAGTTTAGGATCAGGCTCTGAAGAGCAGAACGATTCTAGCTTACTCTACGTATTTGCTAGTATTCTCGTATTTTTAATTCTTGGCGGAATCGGAGGATTAGCCTATTTAAGAATTAAACAAAATAAGAAGAGACGTGAACTTCTTCTTGATGACGAAGATTCAATCGCTGAATTGGATACTGATCAAGACGTTCTAGGTGCTGTAGGTGATGCCAAAGATCACGATGAAAACACTACGAGACAGAAGGAAGTTTCGTTAAATTCAGGAATGACACCAGAGGAAGAAAAAAAGACAGAAAGTGAAGTTGAACTTGGTGATCTTGATGAGTCAGCTTTTGCTGCATCCACAGACAGAAAACTTCCGGATTTAGAGAAACCTGATGAATCAATTCCTGACGTGCCTGAACAGCAAGTCACATCACCAGATTTGGTTCCATCTCGTGCTCCAATCCAAGCTGAACCTGTGGTGCCAACAAATGTTGAAGTTACTTCAAATCCTATTTCACCAGAGCCGTCTCCTAATCCTATTTCTGGCATAGATTTATCATCAGAGGTAAAGGATGTTAAGCCAGCATCAGATAAAGATGTGATGGACGAATGGGCACAGGCTTTGAATGAACAAAAGACAGAAGAAGCTAAGCCAACATCCGATAAAGACGTAATGGATGAGTGGGCGCAAGCTTTAAATGAACAGAAGACAGAAGAAGCCAAGCCAGCATCCGATAAAGATGTAATGGATGAATGGGCTCAAGCTCTTAACGAACAAAAAACTGATAAACATTAATATCAAAAGCTTATTTAGTTTTGTAGTCATACCTCACTTGTTGACCATATTATTATGAGTGCAAGTGGGGTGTTTTTATGATAGGAAGAAAGTCAAAATTGCCTTTTATTTTTCATGATTGTATATTGTGAAAGCTCTCATTTGATATTAAAAGTACTTTAGTTATCTTGTTAATAGACAAGATAATATTGTTCGATGTTATTATTTTGTTCATAGGGTGAAATTTCATCATGCTTATAAGTCTAGGGTGTAATTCTGGAGATTTTTCGGATCTTGATACATATAAGTTTGGAGATACTCCTTATTATTTAGCGCCTACATTTTATGATCTCCAAGTCAATGGATATGATGGCGTGATGCTAGATGTTGATATGAGCGTGGACAATCTTAAAGCTGTCTCTAAGAGTTTAAAACGCGACGGTGTTTATAGATTTGTACCAACTATGATTACTTGCTCTTATGAGCATATGTTAGAAACTCTAGAAAATATCAGAGCATTTATGAGTGAATACCCTGGTGTGATACCAGGGGTACATTTAGAAGGCCCATTTATAAGCCTAGCTAAAAAAGGAATACATGAAGCTCGTTTTGTTAGAAAGATGACTTCGCAAGATTTGGAATCTTTACTTAAATATAAAGATGAAGTTTCATATATAACAGTATCTCCTGAACAAGTTTCTGAAGAACAAGTAAAAACTCTAGTAGAAGCAGGAATACAGATTTCTATTGGTCACACCAAATCATCTTTTGCTGATGTTTCAAAACTTATTACGGCTGGAGCTCGTCTAGCAACCCATCTTTATAATGCTATGGATAGGGCATTAGGAGGACGCGATCCAAGAACAGTAGAAGCTGTTTTAGCTTCTGATACAAGCTATGTTGGAATCATAGCTGATGGTATTCATGTTGCTTGGCCAGAACTCGTAATAGCACATAAATGTCTTCAAGATAGGTTGGTTTTAGTTACTGATGCCCTTGCAGGAGCGGGAGCATCTAGTAAGTTAGAAAGTTTTACTTTTGCGGGGACCACAATAATTAACGATCCGCTTAAGGGCTGCATAAACAAGGACGGCACGCTTGGTGGCTCTAGATTAACAATGCAAGACGGTGTACGAAATCTTGTAAAGTATGCGAGTTTCAGAAAAGAAGAAGCCCTTATGGCAGCAACTGTAGCTCCTTATAAGGCAATGCAAGAAGAGCCTAAGTCATATGCTATCTATTCAGACGATTTAACTCCTTTGAAATTTATAGAGAAAAATTAGGAGATTTTGTTTTGAACAAAGATGCTGTGAGAGAACTTTTTGAAATTCTGAAAAAAGAAAATCCCAATCCTAAACCTTCATTAAATTTTAATAATGATTTTGAACTTCTCTGTGCAGTAATGCTTTCAGCTCAGACTACGGATAAAGCAGTAAACGAGGTAACACCAGAACTTTTTAGAAGGGCTCCAACCCCTGATAAGATGCAATTATTAGAGACTTCAGAAATAGAAGCAATTATTGCAAGACTTGGTTTATACAGAAATAAATCTAAAAACTTGAAGGCTCTAGCAGGGGAATTATGTAAGCGTTTTGATGGTAAAGTTCCAAATACAGAAAAAGATTTGGTTTCATTACCAGGAGTTGGAGTAAAAACAGCACGTGTTGTGCAAAATATTGCTTTTGGAAAAGGTACAGTTGCTGTTGATACACACATATTTAGAGTTTCTAAAAGATTAAACCTGGCTACTGGAAAAACACCAGAAGAAGTAAGTAATAAATTAGAGCGCATTATCCCGAAGGAATACATCAAAGATGCTCATCACTGGTTACTTTTTTTAGGACGGAATATTTGTAAAGCAAGGGCGCCTATGTGTTCATCTTGTCCTGTTTCTCACTTGTGTGCTAGTAAAGAGAATAACAAGGATTAATTTTTGTTTCACGATTTTTCTTAATAACGTGCGCAATAAAATTATAAAGAAAATAAATTTTGAGAATTTTCACAATATAAATACTTTAAAAAGCTCTTTGTTATGGGGACTTCTATAAATTAACTTTTTTGCGATGTCCCAATGTTAAAACACACACAA
>CAVGFV010000089.1:0-12665 GCA_963628765.1 Succinimonas sp. | reverse complement strand
TCAGAGTGACTTCCCAAACTGTCAGAAAAAAGTACTTGAAAAAGGAAACAGTTTATTCTTTAGAATTCCATATATTCTTGACTGGAATAAGGATCGAAATCTGGATCAATTTCCTTGAGAGCTTTGAGAAGTTTTAACTTACTTTTGAGTCGTTCAATTTCTCTCCAACAACTCTTTTTCTCCTTCTTTTTCCCAGATGATACAGATACAACTCCTGAATCCGCGGTAGTAGCAGAAGCTGAAGAAGCACGAGAACGCGCATTTAAAACATTACTAATACGTGATGCCATAGGGACCTCCAAAATCAAGAGATTACTTTCATTATCTCTAATTGCCCCTAAAAATCTAGCTATATTTAGAATATCTGAAAACATTTTCACAAAGCTATTAAAAAATTATAAAAAAATATAAGCAACTTCTCATATCACGCACCATACAAGAATTTTAGGCACGCTTTTTGGCAAAAATTTTTATTGTGAAAATCTAAGAAACCAAGAAAATTACCCCTTTAAAACTAATAGCAAGGAATAGTTTAATACAGAGGCTTTAATGAATTGTACGATGTGAAATTTTGAGCTTAGAGATTAAGATTTTTCAATACTTGAAAAATACCCTTCTAAGATATAAACAGCTGATAGAGAATCTACCATTCCTTTTTCTAAAGCCTTGTAACCGCCATCTTCGTACAACGTAGCTCTAGCTTCCTTAGTAGTGAGTCTTTCATCTTTGAATATCACTTGAATATGAAACTTATTACAAAGCCTATTGCCAAATTTTTTTGCACGATAAGTTACTTCCTGATAACTACCATCCATATTTAGAGGTAGCCCTACTACCACATAATCTGGCTTCCATTCGGTAAAAAGCTTAGCCATTTCTACTTCATTAGGGATTCCGTCGCGAGCTTTAAGGGCAGAAATAGCTTGTGCTTTCCCTGTAAATTCACTACCAAAAGCAACTCCAATACTCTTCACCCCGAAATCAAATGCTAAAACTGTTCTTTTCCCTTTTTCGTTAGACATATTTTTCTCAAATAAGTAATTTTTAATTCCAAGATTTTTGTATTTTATTTTTGGGTATTTAACCTTTTCATTGTTTGTGGATCTATCCCTACCAATTCTGGGCGACGATTTCTTCCTTTGAGCTCACACATGATCACCGTGGAATAATTCTTGATTGATTCCCAACAAAAATCACCAATAAGGGTTTGGAGTTCATCATGACCTGCATTTGAAACGATAATGGTGTTACGATGATTGTTTTTACGAGCTCGTAGGACTCGACCTAAATCACGCCTTTGCGCTTCTGTAAGTTTTGTTTTATCTACAGCAACCTCGTCAATAACCAAAAGCCTTACATTGTATAGATGTTCCATATAGCTATCGTAAGCTTTATCATCATCTTTTAGCATTTGGCTTTTTTGAAAGATAGTAAACCACTGTCTAAAATCTACTTCAACAAGTTGTTCCCTCATTAAAGAATGTGCCACAGCTCCGGCTAACATTGACTTTCCAACACCATAATCACCATATATCCAAAGGAGAACACCAGGACTATGAAAGACATCAAATCCATCAATGTCTTTCATATGGAATCCTTCTTCATACAGATCAAAGTAACGCACAAAATTTAGACATTTTTCCACTGAATTTTTATACTCAGGGTTATTCTCGCAATTAATATTTTCGAATTCCCAAAAAGTATTAATTTCACATTGCCCCAAAAGAGCATTTATGCGAGCTTGGCGGTTAGCATTGTCAAGTTTCCTTAAATCCTGATTTAAATGAGCTCGGTATTCCTGTTGTATTTCTTCATAGCTCTTTACTTTTTTGCCAGTTACATTTTCGAGCCTTGAGATCAATTCTGTAAGTTTATTTGCTTTTATAGAATTTGGGGCATTTAGAACATTCTTAAGAAGTGTTTCTAGATCATGTCTAAGTTCTGGATCTTTATCCAAAACATCTCTTCCGTTTTCACTCATAAGATATCACCATAAAAGATATTAATTCACAAGCTCACTATTTTTATCATTGATAATCAGATAAAGCGGGGTTATTGGCTTCTAAATCAAGATTAGTAAGTTCAAAACGACTTTATCATCTAAAGCTCATTCACATAAACACTTAGAATATAAATTACAAAACTCCAATGTAACACGACGCCTATCGTATACTTGTGTTCACGCAAAAGCATTAATACGAACAATGCAGGTTTCATATTCTCTTACAGAAAAACAAGAATTACAAAATTTTTATCAGTAACTCGTAAGTTTAGAAATTTAAATTCAATCATCAATTAAAACAAGAAATGCTAATTCTTTATGAAAAAAAATTTAAATTTTACAGAAACGTTTTCAAGTATATAATATAAATGTTAATTATATTATTTCATTGTATATATTCGTTTTAAGATGCTATATTTTCATGTAAAATAAGGCAATAAATTGTAATAAAAATAATATTTACAAATACTCGTTGCACAATATGATTTAAATTACATTAAACATAATGTAAATTTTCCAAATACTTAGAAGGTTAAAGCAATATGGCCACAATAAAAGATGTTGCACAATTGGCAAAGGTATCTGTAGCCACTGTTTCGCGCGTAATCAATAATTCTAGCAAAGTTTCTCCTGAAGCAAGAGCTGCTGTTATAAAAGCTCAAGACGAACTTAATTATCATCCTAATGTTTCCGCAAGAATAGCTTCAAAACAAGATAGCGAAACAGTAGGTATGACTATTGCTGATCCAAATGATCCTTATTTCGGTAGCATGGCAAAGATAATTGATATAAATGCTAGAAAAAATGGTATGTCTCTTATCATCAACGCTGGTTACCATTCCGAAGAAAAGGAAAGACAATGTATTGATGAACTCATCAGACATCGCTGTAAGATTATCATTGTACATGCCCTCATGATTAGTGATGAAACATTATCTATATATATGAGAGATCAAAAAGGCATGGTTCTCATTAACAGAAAACTTCCTGGCTATGAGGATCGTTGTGTTTACCTAGATGATGTTACTGGTTCCTATCTTGCTGTTAAACACCTAATTCAAAACGGGCACCGCCAAATCGCTTATATCAAATCTTCACATCAGATTGTAGATACTGAAAGTCGCCGCCAAGGATATAAAAAGGCTCTCGAAGAAGCAGGAATTCCTTATAACCCAACTTTAGTTATGGAAGAAGAGCCAACACCACAAGGCGGAGAAGAAGGTGCTGAAGCATTGCTTAACACAAGTCAGCCTTTTACAGCTATTGCATGCTACAATGATATGCAAGCAGCTGGAGCTATGGCCATCCTTGGTGACAACGACATTAAGGTACCTGAGAATGTTTCTATAATCGGCTATGATAATACGCCAATAAGCCGTTATCTCCATCCAAGACTTACCACAATTCTTAATCCTGTTAATGCAATGGCACTTTCAGCTTTTTCAATTGCGTTAGGAATAAGTAGAGATGAAGATACCACAGGACTTACTCGAGTCTTTACTCCAACTCTGATTAAACGTTTCTCCGTAAGGGATATACATTCATTCCAATAACGGATAAAAATTTTTAAGGATACGATTTTTTCCTATGAGTGAGGCTCAAGAAAAGCTCAACACAAACAAAAGCGGATATCATAGCAAGGCGCAAGAGCATCCGCATCTCATGCTTGCTATGTTCCATCCTCGCTATTGGCTTGATTGGCTTGCGATGATTGTTGTTAGAATCATCATTCTCCTACCATATCCAATTTTCATGACGTTTGGACGCATTCTAGGGCTTGTTTGCTATCGTCTTGTCAGAAGGCGCCGGCGTATAACCGAACAAAATTTTGAAATGGCAATGCCTGAAATCCCATATGACGAACGCATCAAGCTAGTAAAAGAGCATTTTGCTAATATGGGTATGGCTATTTTTGAAACTGCAATGGCTTGGTATTGGCCAGAATGGCGTCTCAAAAAATTAGTGCACATTGATCCTGAACAACAGAAAAAAGCACAAGAACTTGCCAAAAGCGGTAAAGGAGTCATTGTACTTACCTGTCATTTCGTTACCCTCGAACTTATGGCGAGAATATACGGCACTTATATAAAGAAAGGTGTTGGAGTATATCGTCCTAACGATAATATCGTTTTAGAGTACCTCCAAGTAAAAGGAAGAACCCGTTCCAATTTATATCTTGTTGATAGACGCGAAGTTAAACCAATAGTTAAGGCTTTGATTAAAGGACTGCCTATTTGGTATGCGCCAGATCAAGATTATGGTAGAAGGGTTTCTATTTTTGTACCATTTTTTGCCGTAAAAGATGCAGCAACTATTACTGGCACAAGTGGCTTTGCCAAGATTAAAAATACAGTGGTACAACCTTCTTACACAATAAGACTTCCTAAGTTCAAAGGATACAAATTAGTAATTGAAGATACTCTTCAAGATTTCCCTTCGGGAGATGAAGTTAGCGATGCTACTCGCTGCAATAAAATTATTGAAGGGATGATTAGACAGGCTCCTGCTCAGTATATGTGGGTGCATAGGCGTTTTAAAACTAGACCTGATCCTAATCTTCCTAGTAGGTATCACAATATTTAAAGAAAAATCACTCGGCATGGCCGAGTGATTTTTTTGGTTAAAAACAATATCTAAAAGTTATTTTAACGTTATTCTTTTTTAACGCTTTACTTTTTCATCGCCTTTATTACGGCAATTACCAGTTCCAAGTAAAGAATTTTTCCATAGGACTTTTCATCCTACAAATCATAGGACGTGCTATAGCCCCTACTGAAAAAGCAGCTAATAAAGTACCTTCTCGCACACCTACAACCTGTCCCACCAAAACTAAAGAACTAATTACAGCTAATATTACTAATGTAAGATCAAATATCACCTTGGTTTTTCCAAAAACTGTTCCAAAGGTTCGGCAGATCGCAATCACCACACCTTCACCACAAAGCGGAATACCATCGGCTACAACTTCACAAGCAACACCAAATGCTACAACTAACACTCCTAAAAGGCATCCTAAAACAGCTTCAAAATATGAGCTAGGTTCCCACCAAGAAATCAACCACAAGGCGATATCAATAGCAAAACCAAAAGCAATTCCCACAGGAAGCTGCAGAAGCTGTATCAATGGGTAATTTTTCCTCTCAATTAATATCTGAAGAATAACCATTATTATGTGCATAATACAGGTAAGAATACCCACAGATAAAGGTAGAGCTGCGTTTAATGCACAAGGTAAACTTGATATAGGAGAAGTTCCGAGACCAGCTTTAATCGAAAGCGCGATACCCACACTCATAATCATAAGACCGGTAAAAAGAAATATTGTTCTTCTTGTGAGTTCTGGTAATGATCTTTTTCTTCTGTTTGTCATAAATAAAAAATAACCTCCTAATGCTTATTATATAACAGCTTGTTTCTGCATCAGAAGGTTATTTAATATCTCAAAAATAAGTTAGAAAGTTTTAAGTAGAAAAACTAACGTCCCCCTATAATACGATTCCAAATTTCAATAACATCATTACGTTCATTCAAAAGTTCTGTATTTGGAACAGTACGTGGCTTACCGAGCAAGGCCAATTTGTTATAACGATTCCTAATCTCTAAATAAGCATCTTTAAGAATTTTACCATCTGTTTCGCTTATCAAATTCAATCGTACGCATTCCTCAAAAATTCTAACGTTATCTGTCCAAAGCACCATGTCAGGAGTCTTGAAAGCATTAGCCAGTACTAAATACTGAGCCATAAATTCAATATCGGTCATGCCACCAGCACTTTGCTTGAGATCTATAGTTCCTGTTCCAGACTTTGAAAGATTTGTTTCCATCTTTCTTCTCATCTCTGCAACTTCTGTCTTCAGTTTTTCAGGATCACGTTCCTTTCTAAGTAAACGATCTCTTATCCTGTCAAAATCTTTAATCATTCTGTCAGGACCTTCTATGGCTCTTGCTCTTACAAGGGCTTGAATTTCCCAGGTCCAAGCACGATTTTCAAGGTAATTTTCGTAACCTGATAAGGTACATACTAAAGGCCCTGCCTCACCCTCAGGCCTTAATCTCGCATCTACCTCGTACAAAATTCCTGATGATAATCTAGTGCTAAACAAATGCATAATTCGTTGAGCAAGGCGTCCATAGAACATGCGATCTGATATCTGTTGACTTCCTTGCCCCCCATATGTTTCTCCATCAAGTTCTCCATCTGACAGGAACACAAGATCAAGATCGCTTCCGTAACCAAGCTCAATACCACCAAGTTTTCCGTAAGCAATTACTGCAAAGCCACGATCACCTTTTACTCTCGCATTACTTGGTTCACCATATTTATCAGTAACTTGCTTCCAAGCAACGTTAACAACTTCCTTTAGAATAGATTGCGCTAAAAATGTTAAGTAATCGCTCACCTTCATTAACGGAAGCACGCCTGCAAGATCGGCTGCACAAATACGGAGAAGCTGAATCAACTTAAACTGTCTTAAAGTTTCCATCTGTTGCTCTAGATCGTCATTTTCCACACGTAGCATGAATTCTCTTAACTCATGATCATATTCGTTAGGATCTATTGGACGATAGAGGTTATTCGGCATCAAAAGCTCATCCAAAAGAATCGGATGTTCTGTAATCTGTTCTGAAATCAACTCACTTTCATGACAAAGTTTGATTACCTGTTCAAGAACGCCATTATTTTCAGCTAAAAGTTGAATATAGGTAGTTCTTTGGGCAATACAGCGAATGAGACGTGATAAACGCTTTAGTGTAGGAACTACGCTTACTTTCATAGATGCTAAATTTGCAAACAAGTACGGCATCAAACGATTAAGTATTTCACGTCCCTTAGGTCCGACAGTTCTAACTCTACTGTCTTCCTTTAACATTTTTAGTTCTTTTGCTAGCTCATCTAGTTGAGAAAGATCTGAGAATGACTTTTCCACAAGCTCTTTGGTTTCCTCAAGGGACATATGTGCTAACCAAAGATCCATGAACTCAGGGTTGTCTTCTTCTTTTTCTTCAGAAGGCTTAGAAATAATAACAGAGAATTCCTTATGAACTGCAGCCATTACTGATTCTAATTTATCTAAAAATGACTCGTAGTCAGAAAATCCTAAAACTCGAGAAAGTCTTGTTTGATCTATTACCTTAGAAGGTACTGTTTGGGTTTGTTCGTCATTGATTTCTTGAAGTAAATTTTCAGTACGGCGTAAAAATATATAGCCATCCTTCAAAGCCCGATAAGAGTTATTATCAATACAAGCACAAGATAAAAGGCTATCAAGCACTTTTAGAAGATTACGTTCTTGTAGATCTTTAATACGACCGCCACGCATAAGCTGAAACACTTGTGCGACGAATTCTACTTCACGGATACCACCTTGCCCTAGCTTGAAATTCCCATTTAAATGTCGGCGTCTAACTTCCGCTTCAATCATGGATTTCATCTTTCTAAGAGATTCAATAGCGCCATAATCAAGGTAACGACGATAAACAAAAGGACGTAACATCTCCATGATTTCTTCACCCTCGGGTGTAACATCACCAAGAACACGGCCTTTTACCATGGCATATCTTTCCCAAGAACGTCCATGCTTTAAATAATAATCTTCTATAGCAGCAAAAGAACTTACTAATGGCCCGCTATCGCCAAATGGACGCAGTCTCATATCAACTCTAAAAGCAAAACCATCAGCAGTCTTTTGTTCTAGTACCTGAATGAGTTGCTGACCTAATCTTGTAAAAAATACCTGATTATCTAAGGATCTTCTTCCACCCCTAGTTTCTCCTCTATGAGGGTAGCAGAACATTAAGTCAATATCGGAAGAAAAGTTCAGTTCCCCACCGCCTAATTTTCCCATCCCAATAACCATTAATTTCTGTTGCACACCATCATCAGAATAAGGAGTTCCTGAAAGCTGGCAATTCAACTTATAAAGATAATCTAAGGTTTCAACAACTATCGCTTCCGCAAGTAATGAAGAATGTAAAAAACTTTCCTCTATCTTTGACATTCCCATAATTTCACGGAAAGCAATGACTACCATCTTTTCGTTACGGAACTCTCGTACAATCTTTTTAAGTAACTCTATGTTGTTTACATTTCTTATACGATTCGCAAGTTCAGCACGAAAGGCTTCGTAACGATGAGATTGGGCATATTCTCCAGAGGAAATAATGTCGCAGAATTTTTTAGGCCATCTCTGAGCGAACCAAGAGATAAAATCAGAATAGGAAAATACCTCTCGAATCATCTCATAATTATCATCGAGCATTGCTTCAAGATCAGGATCTTTGACCTTATCTTTTAAAGCGTTAAAAGCCTTCTCTCCTAGAGCGGCCATTTCTGCGGTTATCTGCATTACTAACCTCTTCTTTGCTGAAAATCGTAATGAATACGAGCTAAAACCAATGCTTGATTCGTTAATAAATTCTTAAATAATTCTCTTTTAGCTTCGAGAGAAGAATTCTTATCACATTGTTCTAAAAACATTTGCCCTATTTTCTTTAATGCTTGAACAACCTCATCTGATATTTCTAAATTTTGAATTTCAGTAAAAAATTCTGATAATTTTTCGAATGGAGTCGGTTCTTCGGAAAGTAATGAACTTTTTTCTAAAGCTTCAAATGAAGAGATAATATTCTCATTTGAAGAAATATCGAATGACGTTGGTACTTCAATCTCGGATATACCTGCATAAATGGCAGCTCTCTGCATCTTACTTACAGTTCCTAGACGCAGTTTTAATGGTAATTCCTTTACTGAAATCGCATGGAGAAGCAATTCAGCAACATACATCAAGCATACTGGCGAACCTTCTTTTAATTCAAGTTCCAGTTCATTTCCAAAAATGTTATTTCCGTTTTTTCCTTGATAAGTTACCTTATCAAAGCTCATTTCAATCTTAAACTTTTCATTATTTAGAGATCTATTAGAGATATTAACAATAGTACGAATGCATTTTTGACTCATATTTTGAAAGATTTCTCTCTCAAGTTCATCAATAGAAAGATTTCTAAAAATTTCACGTGGAAACAATGACAAATCGGGAACCTGTGGTAGAGAATCTAATGGCACATTGTATTCAGGATGCACGTGAAGCCCGCCGAATTTTGAAACACGAGTTTTTATAGTCATCTCTACTTCGTTATCAGTTTTGCGAACTCTTAAAGCAATGCCATTTTTATAAAGCTTTTGGGTGGGAGTATCAAAGTAACGATTATCAAGTACTAGTTGGTAAGGACGCCCTTGTATTAGAGATGTATTTTCTGCCCAAGAAATAATATCTCCTGAACAACCTTCTTCCACCATGAATTTAAGTTCTATTTCTTTTGCCATTATTATTTTCCAATATACTTTTAGATATCATCATGATACGTGCTAGTCATGATCATAGATATCAATTAAGAATAGTTGTCTAAATAGCTGTGTCTAATGTAACGAAATTTCATAAGTACACTAAAAACACATCATTAAACTATCCACATGTTAATAACCATAAAATAATTTTAGTTATCTGAATTTTTAAGTTGAGCCAACTACACTAAAAAAGTAAAATACGCGCAGAACCTGTCAACAAAGGAGAACTTCATGCATGTAAACTTTTTGAACTTGTTCGCAAAATCCCCTCTATTACCTCTTTTTCAACATATCACTAAAGTTCATGAATGTTGTCTTGAACTTTCTCCATTTTTCGAAGCTGTCTTTTCTGACGATTGGGAACAAGCACAAGCCTCACAAAAGAAGATTAGCAATCTTGAAAAAGAAGCGGATCTATTAAAAAAAGAGATTCGTTTAAACTTACCAAACTCTCTTTTTATGCCTCTCGCAAGAACAGATCTTTTAGATCTCGTTAATCAACAAGATAAAATTGCCAACCGCGCAAAAGATATTGCAGGACTTATGCTTGGCAGACATCTTCATATTCCAATAGATGTTAAAGAAAATTTCATGCGTTATATCAGTAGATGTCTTGACGCAACAGAACTTGCAGTTAAGGTTATACATCAACTTGATGACCTTTTGGAAACTGGTTTCCGAGGCAAAGAAGTCAAAGTAGTTGAAAGTATGGTTAAGGACTTGGATCTTATTGAAGATGATACCGATCAAATCCAAGTAAATCTACGTCATGAACTTTATCTAAGAGAAAAAGAACTTAATCCAATTGATGCAATGTTCCTTTACAAGGTACTTGATAAAATCGGCGATCTCGCAGATCAAGCTGAACGTGTAGGTTCTCGTCTTGAAGCAATGGTTTCTAAATCATAAAGGAATAAATAATGGAATTTCTTTTAGCCAATAGCACTGCGGTCATAGGTTTTGCGGCAGTCATGGCATTCCTTATGGCGTGGGGTATCGGTGCTAATGACGTTTCAAACGCAATGGGCACTTCAGTCGGCACAAAAACCCTCACAATAAAACAAGCAATTATACTTGCCATAATTTTTGAATTCGCCGGAGCCTACCTGGCTGGCGGTGAAGTGGTATCAACCATAAAAGATAACATTATTAGCCCAGAAAGTGGCATAACCAATGCCGATTTGGTTTTGGGGATGATAAGCGCAATGCTATCTGCTGGAATATGGTTAATTGTAGCCTCATATTTCTCATGGCCAGTCTCAACTACTCACTCAATAATCGGTGCAATTGTAGGATTTGGATTAGTAGCCAGTGGTTTTGATTCCATACAATGGAATGTATTTTCAGGAATAATAGGTTCTTGGATTATCACCCCTGTAATTGCAGGCGTGTTTGCTTTCTTCTTATTTGTGCATATCCAAAAATTTATCTTCTGTAAATTTCACCCGTTAAAGCATGCTAAAAAAATCGCTCCTTTTTATGTATTCTTAACCCTGTTTATCATAGCTGTTGTTACCATTGATAAAGGTCTTAAGCACATTGATATCAACCTTACAACATACGAAAGTTTGTCACTAAGTTTCGGTATCGCTTTACTAGGTGGCATTATTTCAGCCATACTTTTCCGTTTCTTGCATTTCAATCAAACACTAGAAGCAAAACAACACTACGCAAACGTTGAAAAACTCTTTTCCGTGTTAATGCTTCTCACTGCTTGTGCAATGGCTTTTGCCCATGGCTCTAACGATGTAGCTAATGCAATCGGACCTTTGGCTGCTGTAGCTACAATTTTAAGCGATAATCCTGAACAAACAGGGATGCCTGCATGGATACTTCCATTGGGTGCATTTGGTATGGTTGTAGGTCTTGCTACCTTTGGTTACCGTGTAATGGGTACTGTGGGCTCAGGTATCACTGCTCTTACCCCTAGCCGTGGCTTTGCTGCTCAATTAGCAACCGCCGGAACTGTAGTTTTGGCTTCTGGAACAGGACTTCCAATTTCAACTACACAAACTCTTGTTGGTGCAATAATGGGAGTCGGTCTTGCGAAAGGTATTGCGGCCATCAACCTTAATATGGTTAGAAATATTGTAGTTTCATGGGTCGTAACCGTACCTGCAGGTGCGTTCTTCGCCATTTTAATTTATTTCATCTTGAAAGGTATTCACATAGCCTTATCTTAAATTACAAAATATACCTGTAGCATTATTGCTGCAGGTATTTCTAACCAAATTTTCAACGTATTCCTAAAAAGTTATCTTTCTTCTTGATAATTAATACTCTCTTCTGATTAGCATTTCATCGCCTTATTCTGTAAAATACTGTTGTTATTTTTCAATTCTTAGAAAAGAGAAATCCTGTGAATACTATAAAACTTACACGGAATACGCTCGTTATGGGCGCTTGTGTTATCGGTGCCGTCATTGCTACCGCGCCTGTTTACGCAGAAATGGCCCCAGAAGCTATTGAGATTCCTACAAAAGCTGAGTTAAATCAGAACAAAACTCAAACCAAGCCTAATAAAACACATAAAACTCAAAATAAAGCAAAGGTAGCACCAAAAGTGACTACATCAGAAGATAAAAAATCTCCTGACGAAACTCCTGTAGACACTCAAAAAGAAAAGAAAGAAGAAGTTAATAAACAGGAAGTAAGCGAAAAAGCCCCACAAGAAAACAATGCTGAACCTGCACTTAAATCAGGAAGCATGATTTATGTTTCTGAAGATTCTGGCATTTGGACTACCAAAGGACCTGGTAGAGAATATAAATTAGCTACAACTGTACATCCAGGTGATCCGTTAGAGCTAATTTCAGAAAAGAAAGAGTACTACCAAGTAAAAACCCAACAAGGAAAAGTTGTCTGGATACCTCAAAAATATACTCAGCGTGAAGAAAGCTCTCGCTCAAAGGTAGCATCACTACAAAAAGAAAACGATGAATTAAAATACAAGTTAGAACACATCGATAGTGAAAATGCCAAAGAGTTACGTATAAAAACAAAAGAGCTTATAGAATTACGTGAAGCCCATGACGCACTAGAAAAAGAACAAGCTTCACAAGTTCAAGAACTCAAAGAAGCTAGAGCCATAAAAGCAGATCTTGATGCCCAACTAAAAACAAAAGAACAAGAAATGCAAATACGTTGGTGGAAAAACGGTGCTCTTATTGCAGGAGTAGGTGCACTTGTTGGTGTAATTCTTGTTTACCTACCACGTCCTAGAAGAAAGAGAAATAACGATTTCTATTAATTCGTAGATTCTGAGTGTGAACGCACATCCGTGTAAACATCCAAAAGCCCACTCACAAATTACTTAA
>CAVGFV010000088.1:0-9899 GCA_963628765.1 Succinimonas sp. | reverse complement strand
AGTGGTTTCGTAAGATTAGTAATTAAATTACATACCTAAATTTATATCGTTACAGTTTAAACTGTAATTTGCTTTAGTAACACTGCTAAAATCATAAAAATCCTTATGACTTATTAAGTGTGATAGAATTTTTATATGAGTGTCTGTAATATAACTAAATTACTAACTAATTTAAGAGGCTTAAAATGAAAGGTATTATTCTCTCTGGCGGTACAGGCTCGCGTTTATACCCAGCAACCCTTGCTATAAATAAACAATTGTTACCTGTATACGATAAACCGATGGTTTATTACCCTCTTACTACTCTTATGTTAGCGGGAATTAGAGACATACTAGTTATTACTACACCAAAAGATCATGACGACTATGTGCGTTTACTTGGTGATGGAAAACAATGGGGTATCAACCTTAGCTATGTAGTTCAAGATGAGCCTAAGGGAATTGTTCAAGCATTTATTCTAGGTGTTGATTTCATCGGCGATGATTCTGTTTGTTTAATACTTGGTGATAATATTTTCCACGGTGAAAATTTGCCAACTCTTTTGAGAGAGTGTGCTTCATTGAAAGATGGCGCTATTGTATTTTGTTACAGAGTTTCTGATCCAGAACGTTATGGCGTGGTTTCCTTTGATAAAAATATGATTGCCGAAAACATTGAAGAAAAGCCTACCAATCCAAAATCAAATTATGCAGTAACCGGTATTTATTTTTACGATAACAACGTTGTGCGTTACGCAAAAGAAATAACTCCATCCGCACGTGGTGAGTTAGAAATTACCGACATAAATAATATCTATTTAAAGAACAAAAAATTAAATGTGAAGAAACTTGGTAGAGGATATTCCTGGCTTGATACCGGAACCCATGATTCATTATTAAATGCTTCTACCTTTATTCGTTTACTAATGGTACGTTCTGGCGTACAAGTCGGAAGCCCTGAGGAAGTTGCTTGGGAAATGAAGTACATCTCCGATGATGAGCTGAGAAATCTTGCAAGCAAATTTATCAAGAGCGGATATGGTAAATATCTATCAGGCCTTCTTCAAGAATGATATTAGAGTGTAAATAAAAATAAAGAGTTTTTTATGAGTTCAAATCTTGAAATTATTATCCTTGCAGCAGGCAAGGGATCACGGATGCATTCTCACCTACCAAAAGTTCTTCATAAGATTGGTGGCACTCCAATAATTCGTCATGTAATAACCGAAGCTGAAGCTCTTAATCCTGACAAAATCCATATTGTTTATGGTTTTGGCGGTGAAGAAGTTAAAGAAGCTACCCCTGGTGACTATGATTGGGTGAAGCAAAAAGAATTATTAGGTACTGGTCATGCTGTTCTTGAAGCCCTACCAAACTGTAATGCGAATAGTAGAATTCTTATTTTAGTTTCTGATATCCCTCTTATAAGACACGAAACCATGCAAAATTTGATTGATAATGTCAAAGAAGATGGTGTTGGTGTTTTAACAGTTAAAGAACAAAATCCATTTGGTTTGGGCAGAATAATTAGAAACGATGCCGGTAACATTGTTGCTATTAGAGAAGAAAAAGACTGTTCAGATGCCGAAAGATTAATAAATGAAATTAATACCGGCGTTATAACCGCGAACAAGACAACCCTTGAGAAACTTTTAGCACAAGTTGGCGATAATAACGCTCAGCATGAATATTATTTAACCGATATCATTGGTCTTGCCAATGCTAATAATATTACTGTTTCTGGTGTTATTGCTCCAGATGCTCAAGAATGTGCTGGTATCAATACTAAGGTTCAGCTTGCTAGCCAAGAAAGATATTACCAGAAACGTATCCTAACTCGTTATATGGAACAAGGTCTGATTTTAGCGGATCCTAATCGTGTTGATATTCGTGGTGAGCTTGAATTTGGTCAGAACACCATGCTCGATGTGAATGTAATTATTGAAGGACATGTGGTTTTAGGTGACGATGTTATCGTTGGTCCTGGTTCTGTACTTAAAGATTGCACCGTTAAATCAGGCTCTGTAATCAGCCCTTATACTGTAATTGAAAGTTCAACCATTGGCGAAAAGGCCACAATAGGACCATTCGCAAGATTTAGACCTGGTTGTGAATTGGCGGAAAACGTCCACGTGGGTAACTTCGTTGAAGTTAAGAATTCAAAACTTGGTAAAGGTACTAAGTCAGGACACTTAACTTATTTGGGTGATAGCCAGATCGGTGAAGATGTAAATATCGGTGCAGGCACAATAACCTGTAATTATGATGGTGCTAATAAGTGGCAAACAAAGATAGGAAATAACGTATTTGTGGGCTCTGATACCCAATTAGTTGCTCCTGTATCTGTTGGTGATAATGTAACCATAGGTGCAGGCACTACTGTTACCAAAGATGTTCCTGAAGGCAAACTGGTAATCACTAGAGCTCCGTTAAGAGTCATCGATGGTTGGGTACGTCCAACTAAAATTAAGAAATAAAACAATTATTATTTAATAAGGTATAGATATGTGTGGAATTGTCGGTGCAGTTGCTCAGCGCGATGTCGCAGAAATATTGATTGAAGGTCTGCGTAGGCTAGAGTATCGAGGTTATGATTCTGCTGGTATTGCTGTAATTAGTAACAACACTCTTAATAGAGTACGTTCTTTGGGTAAAGTATCTGAGCTTGCTAACAAGGTGCTTGGTAAAGGTCTTGTTGGTGGTACAGGTATCGCTCATACAAGATGGGCGACCCATGGTATTCCTTCAGAAAATAATGCTCATCCACACGTATCAGGTCCTTTGGCAATTGTTCATAACGGTATTATTGAAAACTACCAAGATCTAAAAACTGAATTATTAAATAAGGGATATGTTTTTGAATCAGAAACTGATACCGAAGTTTTTGTTAAATATATCGATGATTCTAGGAAAGTAGCTGGTTGTAATCTTCTTGATGCTGTTAGGAAAGCTCTACCACAAGTTCGTGGTGCTTACGGCGCAGCCCTAATTAGTTCTGAAGAACCAGAGCACATGGTGGTGATTAGAAGCGGTAGCCCTGTTGTAATTGGCTTAGGTTTAGGGGAAAACTTCGTCGCTTCCGATCCTTGCGCCTTATTGCCAGTTACCCACAGATTTATTTACCTTGAAGAAGGCGATATTGCTGACATTTCTAGACATGAAGTAAAAATTTATGATCGTTCTGGAAAAGCAGTTACCCGTGAAGAGCAAGAAGTGGATATCACTAGAGATGATACCGTTAAGGGTAAGTATCATCACTTTATGGAAAAAGAGATATACGAGCAAAGCAGTGTTATTAGTAACACCTTAGAAGGTAGAATTTCAGATAAGAAATTCATTCCAGAAGCCTTTGGTGTAAAAGCTCCAGAACTCTTTAAGTCAGTGGAACATGTCAAGATTGTTGCTTGCGGTACTTCATACCATGCTGGCTTAATTGCTAAGAATTGGATTGAAGAATATGCTGGTATCACCGCTGATGCTGAAATTGCTTCCGAGTTCAGATATCGTAAAAGCGTTACTGTTCCACATTCTCTGTTTATCACCATATCTCAATCAGGTGAAACAGCTGATACTTTAGCGGCTTTACGCCTTGCAAAGACACTCGGTTACGAAACAACTTTAACAGTATGTAATGTAGCTAGTTCTTCCTTAGTGAGAGAATCAGATTTGGTTTTCCTAACGAGAGCTGGAAGAGAAATTGGTGTGGCTTCAACTAAGGCCTTTACTACTCAATTGACTGCTTTATTGGTACTTGCAGGCGTGATAGCTTCTTTAAAGGGCAGAATCTCTGAAGATGAAGAAGCTAATATGGTGCAGGCCTTGAGAGGCTTAGAGGGGAACGTGTTAAGTGCTCTCTCTCTGGATCCTATGATCATGAAGAAATCCTTAGACTTTGTGGATAAGAAAAATGCCCTCTTCTTAGGTCGTGGCTCTTTATATCCAATAGCAATGGAAGGTGCTCTTAAGCTTAAGGAAATAAGCTATATCCACGCAGAAGCCTATGCTGCTGGCGAATTAAAGCACGGACCTTTGGCTCTAATTGATTCTGAAATGCCAGTAATCGTGGTTGCTCCAAAGAATGATTTATTAGAAAAATTAAGATCTAATATTCAAGAAGTTAGAGCAAGGGGCGGTATTCTTTATGTATTTGCTGCTGAAAATTCAGGCTTCAAAGATGAAGCAAATATGAAGATTATTGAGCTTCCTTCTGTGCCTGATATTGTAGCTCCTATTGTGTATACCATTCCTTTGCAGTTACTGGCATACCATGTTGCTATTATTAAAGGTACTGATGTCGATCAGCCACGAAATTTAGCAAAATCTGTAACCGTGGAATAAAATATGAGTTGTGTACCTAGATTATAGGTACACAATTTATAATAATATATTTTCTAATTTATTAAAATGTAACAATCTCTATTTCAAAATGTAAATTCTTAAGATAATGGTTTTTATCTTAAGACTGTCCCTTTTGATTAAAAATAAGCAATATTAAATGATTTCTAATCTTCTTCGTAATGAGGCAAAGCTAATAGGCTTCCTTATTTCTTTATTTTTGGTATTGAATTTTTCAAACGCACAAGCTGAAGACACATATGATGGCCCTGTTAGAGTCTGCGCTATTGCACAATTAAATGCTCCTTTGGCAAAATTACAATCCCGTAGTAAATACAAATTTGAGCTTACTTCTAGCTCTGCAACAAATCTGTATAATAAAATTTCTAATAAAGAACTTATATGTGATATGTACGTTGGGAATGATTTGAAATTTCCAGAAAAATACATTTTAAGTGGTCTTGCGGATAAAACTACGTTAATGTCTATCGGATCAACACGATTGGTTTTATGGGATACGTCAAATATTCCAGGGAAAAAATGTTCTATATTAAGTAATGGTTCTTATAAGCGTCTTGCTATTGCAGATCCCAAATTACAAGTTTCAGGTTTTGCAGCGACGCAGGTTTTAAAGGCCTATGGTGTAGATATTAGCAAGATACTCCAAAATGTACTATTTGCAGCTAATGATTATCAAGTAATGAGTTTTGTTATTTCAGGCACTGCGAATACAGGTATTGTCCCTTATGTTATGGTAAAGAAGAATTCATTAGTTGCGAAAGGTTCATATTGCATTATTCCTAAAACGAAACATGAGCCATTATTTTATTACGCGATGGTGTTTAATATAAATGAAAAACAAAAGCAGAAAGCAATGCAATTTAGAAATTATCTAACATCACAAGAGGTAAAAAAATTATTTGTTGAATATGGTATTGATTAAGTATCAATACGTTAAAATGAACTAATGGATATATTTTTGAGGTGTTGATTTATGAACCTAGAAATTGATGTTGTTGTAAATTGTAAACATGGTCTTCACGTTCGCCCTTGCACAGCTTTGGTAAAAATTTGTATGAGCGATCCTAACGTTTCAGTCAAAGTAAAAAACGTTACTGAAAATTCAGACTATGTTGACGGCAAATCCATGATGCAAGTATCTTCTTTAAGAGCTGCTTATGGTCAGGTATTACACTTCGTATTTATTGGTGAACATCCACAAGGATTAGCCGAAAAGGTCGATGATTTCTTTTCAAGATTGGATTAATGTTCTCCCTTTGTTCAACACATTGATAACGTAGTTGTGTGGACAAATCTCAAGATAACATTGTTATTAAAGTAAAAATAACAATGTTATAAATCAAAGGGAGCAAGTGTCTCCTCTTTAAATTTCAAAAAAATTGCATCATAAAAAATATCACTCTGTTTTTGGCAGAGTGATATTAGAAATTTTTGTTGAATTCTATTCGTAACAGAATTTGTTTAAGGTAAAGAAGAGAAGTGATCTCTTAAAGGTCCGTCACCATTCCCTTTGTCGTAGCCTAATCTTGGAAGTCTGTTAAACGGAATCACAGATTTGGTCATTTGTGGTTCGTAGGTTAATTTGCTTCTCATAGTGTTTTGCACTATGTTCTTAGGTGTTTTTTGGGCATCTGACTTAGCAGTGATAACCTCTGACTTATGTTCATCACTACCATTACCATATAAGAAATAAAAAGCGCCCCCGAAACCAGCAGTAGCTAAAAGAATTACTATAGTTGCCACAATATTTCTAAGTTTTCTCTTAGATTCTGTTCGTTTGTCTTCCTGTGAATTTTCAGATTCCTCAGGTTTTACAGTTGGGTTAAAGACATTTTTTGTAGAGGTTGTTCTGCCTTTTTGATGGTAAGAAGTCCTTTCATCAAGATTAGATTTTGTTTTTTCAGTGCTATCTTTTGTAGCATTGTTATTTTCACTAGCATTAGTTTGATTGGCTTTTGCAGCGTTAAGTTCTTCTTGTTTCTTAGCGTTTAATAAGTCTTTTGGAGAAGGGGTATCCTTTGTTTCTCTAATTTTATCGGCAACACGTTTTCTATCAATTGCTGCTGATAAATTTACAATTTCAGCCGAATGAAGTTCATTATTTATTTCTGGTGTTACTACGATTGGCTGGCTGTCTTGGGCAATAGGATCCTCGGAAACAACCTCTTGTTGAGCCACTAATGCTTCTGGAGAAATGTCATTTTCTTCAGCTTTAGCTTGAGCTTCTTCTTCCTCTTTTTTAGCAGCTGCTACTCTAGCTTTGAGAATTTTTTCAGTTGCTTTAGTTAGTTCTAGAGGTTTCTTAACCAAGCTAAATAATTCTTTAACTTCATCAAAATCTTGTTCGGATGCTTCAGAAACAACTCTATAAAAATTACTTTTCTCGATAAGCCAATTTTGAGAATTTTTTTTGTAGCCCCAACCGGTAATTATTGGTCTGTCATTCACAATGTAAATGTTACTTATGTCAGGTATAAAAAGAGCTGGGCCTACATGTTCTGAAGAATTTTCATCATAGAAGAAAGAAGCTAAGTTTTTTTCAGAAAAGAGTGAAGAACTGTCGTTTATGATTTTTAAGGATCTATCACGTAAATCTCTTATTATTCTACATACTTCCATGAGATACGTTACTCTCGTATCTTCAGGTAAGGATTGTATTTCTTCAACAATAAAGTTTGAACCGTAGGATTTTGGAATATACCAATTGATAACACCGCCATCGTCTTGAGGTAATGCAAAAGTTGATAATATTCTTTGGCTCTGATTGGCATCGGTATATAAGGCTTTCTGAATAAACATAAATAGCCTCATAACAGAGCTTTGTACAGTACTTCCATTGCTATTTTGTAATGGTTGGTATTCTGTACTATTGAGTGCACAGATAATATTGTCTTGAGCCATACGATTGAATTCTTCTTTGATGAAATAAAACAAACAATTCAATTTTATCTAGTTTTGTCTTATCTGTTTATGATCTCTGTTTTAAATTGAGGGTTACTGTGGGCTAAATGTGTTTTGGTAGGCTCTTTTGTGAAAAAAATAATACCTTGTGAAAAAAAAGAAGAAAGCTAAGAAAAAAGTTAAAAAACTGTTTTAAACCTGTCTTTTAAGCGATGAAGTTAATTTTTATTATCGATATTCGGTTAAAAAATAAATCGTAGATTTAGGAAGTCTTATTATATTTGCATAATTCTTCACATTTTTGTTTATTCATAAGGGTTTGGGTGATAACGATCACTAAACTTAGGTTTCAAAAAATATAGAATGCTTAAGATTTAATGATTGCAACGTTTTGGATTATTTAATTTTCCAAAAAAGTTAATAAATGCCTGAGGATTTTTAAACTATGGCTAAAGTACTTATTCTTCCTGATTATGCAGGTCAAGACTTACCTTCTGAAGGACTTGAAAGATACGATCACATTTATTTAGTAACTGAACAGCAGGAAAATTTACCTGTAAACGTAGTTATGCATTTGATGAAGTTAATTCAAGACGCAAGAGTTAACATTGAATTTCTTCAAATGAGCTACAATTCTGAAACAGAATTACTTTTGTCCATGGCTTTCAAAATTGCACAGATGGCAATGTCTGATGCTGATATTCAAGTTACTTTTGTAACCAGCAATTTAGCATTTGATAACCTTGTAAGTGCTGGTAAGAATAATGGCTTCCATGTTTCTAGAGCAGATGGTTTTACTAGAATCAGTGCAATCCCTTCAGGCCCAAGCGAAGTACAGAGACCAGTACAGCCTTCAATAGTTCAGAGTAGCAAGCCAGAACCTCAGCCAAAGCCTGTAGTTCCTGAAACTCCAAAAGCACAGCCTGCAAAAGCAGCTTCAGATAGCAAGAAGAACAATAATCAGCGTTTGATTTCTTCTTTACTCAACGGCAACAAATAATCAGTAAATACTGAATAGTTAAAATAAAAAAACTTTTCTGGCAAAAACAGGAAAGTTTTTTTTATTAATGAAATATAAAGAATTAGAAATTCAATCCATTCAAGGAAGACTTATTTAAATACTAGTTAGCTGAAGTACTGGTGTTTGTGGCAATATCACTATTAGTCTTCTGTTCAGTTTCTACAGAAGCGGTTAAGGCATTTTTATCTTTAGCAATAGGTCTAACAAGAGATGGAAAGAGGAATACGAAAAAGCCATCAACAACTAAATGTTTTAACCATCTAATGCCCCAATTTATTGCCATAATAATAAGTCCGAAGATTATGGCTTTTTCTTTTAGAACATCGATATTAACGCTAATAAAATAGGAATTCAGATTATAGCTATCTATAAAGTCCATTAATTGTTTTGGGAAAACAATTGCAGCAATAAAAAAGATATTCCCGAGCAGAGTGCAAAAAACACCGAATCTAAATGTTAATGCAATAAAACAAAAGGCTAATCCACCAAAGAAAAGCGTAAGGCCTGTGTATGAAAAAAAAGTCTGAATAACTTCAACCATTTAAGTATTATGCTCCTCTCTGTTTTACAATAACAGATTATATCCCAAAAACGAATATGAACATTAAAACATATTGAACATTACATTCTGCGTGTTTGGGTTTTTAGTAACATATAGAAAAATAGAACGTATTATAAGGATTTACTTATGATTTTTCATTGGAATATGGATCCAATAGCCTTTACGATACCGCTTATAAACACACCTGTTAGATGGTATGGCATTTTGTTTGCGCTAGGTTTCCTTATAGGATACTTTTTAGTAGATAAGTATTTTAAGAAAAAAGGCTATCCTTCTGAAAGACTTGATACACTCCTTATCTATATGTTCCTAGGAACCGTAATTGGTGCCAGAATTGGGCACTGTTTTTTCTATCAACCAGACTATTATCTTTCTAATCCCTTAGAAATAATAAAAATTTGGAAAGGTGGTTTAGCAAGCCATGGTGGTGGCATTGGTTTAATTATTTCGGTTTTAATCTTTTGTAAAAAATATGGCTTTAACTTTTTGCCATTGGCTGATTTGTTATGTATTCCAACAGCTTTTGAAGGAATGATGATCCGTAGTGGTAACTTCATGAATTCTGAAATATTTGGAAAGGCTACAAACGGGGAATTTGGAATCATCTTTGATCGTTTAAGTGATAATGTGGTAAGACATCCAGTGCAACTTTACGAAGCTATTTCTTATCTTGTAATAACGCTTATTCTCCTAGCACTATTTAGATACGTTAAAAGAGGTGCTGGTTTTGTTCTTGGTATGTTTTTAATTCTGATTTTTTCGACAAGAATTGTTCTCGAAAACTACAAACCGGAACAAGCTGACTATAACGAAAATGCCGATGCCCTTATGACCGTAGGTCAATATTTAAGTATCCCTTTCATAGTGGCAGGAGTAATTTTAGTTATCTGCTCTTTTGTATTACCGAAACTTAAGGAACAAGGACTTCTTGTTCAGAAAAAAGATAAAGTTTAATTTTGAAAAACGCTATTTTTTTTCAAAATGGGCTTATAGATGAGTAAAAACACAATAATCTGTATACTTTTTAAACTGATCCCGAAAATCGGGTAGTAAGTCTGACAGGTTGAAGACGTGTCAGAA
>CAVGFV010000087.1:0-4950 GCA_963628765.1 Succinimonas sp. | reverse complement strand
TTGCCATCTTTCAATTAGGGGGAGTATATCCTGAAAAAATACTGATCACTGTCGGTTATATTGTTGTTATCTTTGATGGAAACACGTACTTAATCTGAGTATAATGGCAAAAAACTTATGACTTAAGGAGTTCTCACATGTTTATTCCTGATATGACCAAAATTACCTATCCTGCTCCTGAAGAAGAAATTTCTGAAGAAGAGAAGGCTATAGTAAGTAAAAAAATTGCTGACCTCCTTAAGCAGAAAAAGGCCGTGCTGATTTCTCACTATTATACAAATCCAGAAATTCAACAGCTTACCGAAGAGACTGGGGGATTCATTGGTGATTCTCTTGAAATGGCAAGATGGGGAAGAGAAAACCCAGCAGAAACGATAATCGTTTGTGGCGTAAGATTCATGGGAGAAACAGCTAAGATCCTTTCTCCTAATAAAACTATTTTGATGCCAGAATTAGGGGCTGAATGTTCTCTCGACCTTGGATGTCCTGCAGATGAATTTGCCAAAGAACGTAAAGAAGATCCGGATAGAGTTGCCGTAGTTTATGCAAATACTTCAGCAGCTGTAAAATCTTTATCAGATTACGTAGCAACTAGTTCTTGTGCCGTAGATTTAATTGAGTACTTACATCTTCAAAGTAAAAAGATTCTTTGGGCACCAGATAGACATTTAGGTTCCTACGTTGCGTCTCAGACAGGTGCCGACATGAAGAGATGGCAGGCACATTGTATTGTTCACGATGCTTTTAAATCTAATGCATTAAAGGCACTTAAAAATGAACATCCTAACGCTTCAATAATGGTTCACCCAGAAGCACCAGCTGATGTAACAGCGATGGCTGATTTCGCAGGCTCAACTTCTCAGATCTTAAGAGAAGTTAAGGCGAGCAGTAATAAAGAATTCATTATTGCAACTGATATCGGGATTTTTTACAAGATTTCTCAAGCTTGTCCTGAAAAAACACTTATTCCAGCACCATCTGGTGGACATGGTGCTACTTGTGAAAGTTGCGCACATTGCCCTTGGATGCGTCAAAACACTCTTCCAAAAATATTAGCAACTCTTGAAGATTCTAAAGGACACGAAATATTTGTTCCTGAAGATATCAGAGAAAAAGCTGTTATTCCTGTAAACCGTATGCTTGATTTTAACCAAGCATTAAAGAAATATGGTTCGGTTCAGGAAATGATAAGAGCAGGCGTTAATATCTAAAACAATTATTAATATTAAATGGAGAAAATCGAAGGAACAGTATCATGAACGGTTCGTTATTATTGTGTATCGCTTTGGCATATTTTGTCGCTGCGTATCTACTTTATGGTGGGTTTTTGTCTCGCCTATTTGGTGTAGATGACAAAAGACCGACTCCTGCTGTGATAATTAATGATGGCGTTGATTATGTACCAACTAATGCAGCCGTGTTATTTGGACATCACTTTTCATCAATTGCTGGTGCAGGCCCAATTGTTGGACCAATAATGGCATCTTATTACGGATGGCTACCAGCTTTACTTTGGATCTTAATAGGTTGCGTTTTTGTTGGCGCTATGCACGATTTCGCAGCTCTATTCTTATCAGTAAGAAATCAAGGTAAATCTATTGGATATATCATTGAAAAACTGATGGGTTTCAAAGGAAGACAGCTTTTTCTTGTATTTTGCTGGGCTAGCTTAATTCTTGTTATCGCAATTTTTGGATTAATGGTTGCAGGCACCTTTATACATACTCCTTCTGTTGCATTTGCATCTATAGTATTTATTTTTATGGCGCCTGTTTTCGGGTGGGTAACAAAACATTTATTATCCCTTAGAACAGCTAGTTTTATTTTTGTACCATTAGTTTTTGCTGTTGTTTGGGTATCAGAATATTTCCCTATAGATCTTCAAACTTTATATTCTGAAAACTATGGATTAGATGCTGCTACTGCGAAGACCTGGGCTTTGAATACTTGGCTACTTGTATTGGGAGTGTATGTTTTTATCGCTTCTGTTGCACCAGTTCAATGGTTGCTACAACCTAGAGACTATTTAAGCTCATACCTCCTTTATGCATTGTTATTATTTGGTCTTGTGGGAATACTTTTTTATTCACCTGAAATCAAACTTCCTGCTTTTACTGAATATAATGCAAAGGTTGGTATTGGCGAAACAAGTGCAATGATTCCAAGCTTGTTTATATTTATAGCTTGCGGTGCTTGTTCTGGCTTCCATTCTTTGGTAGCTTCAGGTACAACATCAAAGCAGATCAGAAGAGAAAGCCACATGCAGATGATTGGCTATGGTGGCATGATTGTTGAAGGTGTTTTAGGCGTAATGAGCTTAATTACCGTGGCTTATCTTTCTGGTGAAGATTTTAATCATTTCGCTGCAAACCCTGTTCAAGGATTTGCTCACGGCGTTGGTGTATTCTTAGCTAAGATTGGAGTTCCTGAAGCAGCAGGAAGTAACTTTATTAGTCTTGCTATTTCTGCATTCATGTTGACTTCATTAGACACAGCTACCAGACTTGCTCGTTTCGTACAGCAGGAAATTTTCTCACCTTCCTACACTGAAAAACAAGAAAAGCCAGTTGTAGAAAAGAAGCATCCTTTAGTTAAATTTATTACTGATAAATACGTTGCCTCTTTTTGTGTAATTGTTATTTCAGGCTTTATGGTTGGAACAGGAAGCGCCAATTCAATATGGCCTATTTTTGGTGCATCAAACCAACTTCTTGCTGCTTTGACACTTTTAGGTATCACTTTATATCTAATGACAAAGAAGATGAACTTCTGGATATCCTTACTACCAACAGTTCTTATGATGGTTATGAGTATTTGGGGGTTGATTGACGTAATTACAGCTCATTTGGATGATAGTTTACTGTTAGTTGGTGCTGCCTTGTTTTTAATTGTAATGGCATTAATTCTAACTATCCTTTCAGTGATTATTTTGAAGCGCCATTTAAAGCATGAAATAAGCTTGGATTAGTCAATAATAAGTCCACTTTGGATTGGGATTGATAATGTAATGTCTGAATGCACATTCCGTGTAGAATGTGCATTCTTTTTTTAGGCAGGAAGTTTAAAAATAGTTGAGTAAATTGACAAATAATGATAAACTTCGCAAGTTTTTTGAGGAACAGCTTTGGTCGCACTGCTGTTTCGTTTGTTTGTTTAATTTGAGAGAAATAAAATGGCTGAAACCAATAAATTTACCGCAGAGATCCGTAAAGACTTCGGAAAAGGTGCGAGCCGCCGCCTGCGTCGTAACAACCGTCTACCAGCAATCGTGTATGGTGGTGAAGAAGCTCCTGTATCTATTAGCCTTGAATACATCCCTGTATTCACCGCTCAGCAGAGTCAGGCTTTCTATAACGATCCTATTACCTTAACTATTGATGGTAAAGAACTCGTTGTTAAGCCAGTTGCTATTCAGCGTCACCCAGTTAGTGGTGCTTTAGTACACATTGACTTTATGCGTGCGTAATTAATTTAGACACCAAGTTTTAATGTTTTTTATGGAAGGCACCCTGTTGGGTGTCTTATTTTATACGGAGTATTTACATGACAGTTGACATAGGCAGAATGAATAATTTACCACTTGTACGAACTGATGATAATGGTGGTTTTTTGTCTGCCGGCGAATATGGTGAAGTCTTTTTACCTAATTCTCAAATTCCTGAAGGAATCCATATTGGCGATCCTGTCGAAGTATTCTGTTACATGGATGATGGTCGTCTTACAGTTACTGCTCATAGACCAAAGGCCCTTTTAGGTGAGATGGCTAAATTAGAGGTCAAAGATGTAACACCTGGTGCTGCATATATGGAATGGGGAATAAGAAAAGATCTTATGGTTCCATTTAAAGAGCAGAAACCTGAATTTAAAGTAGGCGACAAGGTTGTAGTATACGTTGCGATGGATAGAGACGGACGTTTATTTGGTACTACGCGCTATAACCGCTATATTTCAGATTTTTTGCCAGAAAATTCAACATTAAAAGCAGGTGATCGTGTGCATCTTATGCCAATTAGTAAAACTCCGCTTGGCATAAAGATGGTGATCAATAATCGTTATTATGGCTTGCTACCATCACAACTTGCTGTAAATAATGATGTGCATTATGGTGTGAAATTAAAGGGTTTCATTCAATCCATCCGCCAAGATAGAAAAATTAATATTTCCCTTTATCAAGGAGGGCAGGAGGGAATCCAAAGTGCTTCTCAATTTATATTGTCTAAATTGAAAGAAGCTGGTGGACATCTTCCTTATAACGATCATTCAGATCCTAAAGAAATAGAGGCAGCTTTAGGTATGAGTAAAGGTAAGTTCAAAAAGGTAATTGGTTCTTTATATAAAGAACGTAAGATCTTGTTAGATGATGACGGCATTACCTTACTAGCCTAATAAAAGCATTTACCTATTAGATTAACACTCCCATGAGCTAAAACTCATGGGAGTCTTGTTTCTATTACCAAGGTTATTATCACACTCAAATAATGGGCAGTTTTCTCAGGGGCTATAAGTGTAAAGAGTGATTTACCTGTTTAGTTGTAGCCCCGTCTTGCTAAGTGCACGTGTTAGATTAGATTGGAAAAAGAAAGATGACAAGGTTAGAGTAACTTCGGCTTTCAATAATAGAAATTATGTAAAAAATAAAAAAAGTTTTTTAAAGACGTTGTAAAGAATAATTTTTAATTTTTAATAAAAAAAATCACTTACTAACAGCGTTACTCACAAGAGATGTTTATAAACTGTGGTTATAAACAATTTATAAACAGCATTATTTAAAGCCTCCTTTGTTTTTAGTGGTGGCAAAAAGACGAAAAACTACTAACTATCATCAGCATTTAAATTAGTATTATTCTTAAAAGTCCCATCATATTTCAGTATGAAATTGACACTAAAATATTTATGGGGACTTCTATAAATTAACTTTTTTGCGATGTCCCAATGTTAAAACACACACAA
>CAVGFV010000086.1:0-3880 GCA_963628765.1 Succinimonas sp. | reverse complement strand
CCTGCATCATAAACATTGGATCAAAAGCTTTTCTACCTAGATTCGTTGTAGATGGTGGAAATTGTGAATATACCTTTTCTTTGATGAACTCAGTAATTTTTTGAAGAGGCTTCTTAAAACACACTTTAGGATTTTCTGAAAATTGTTGCTCAATAGAAACAGGATCAATTGAACCTAAAAATATGTCGACTTGTGAGGAAATTTGTTTATAATCTTTCATAGTTTTTTTTGTTAGTTGTTGAGTTTGGCGACACAATTCTAACATAAGAAACCCTTTCTTTTTTCTGTAAAATTTTTAATTTATAGAAGTCCCCTTAAATCACATTTATTGCCATCTTCTTTAATAGTGCGTTCAATAATTTCAATAAGTTCTTCCTTAGTTTTAGGTTGAACTCTCTCATTTAAACATCTGCTAAATCTCATGGTTTTCTTTCCTCTTATATAAAGTTACAAATTTCCGCTGTGTAACAGCGGTCTCTGTACTATCTATAAAGGAGTTGAAAAACGTTTAAACAGTATTAGGCTTTCTAAATTTGATCTTATAACCACGTGTTTTACAAGTTGTTGAAAAAAGGCAAAATTTTCAAATTTGGTCTTATAATTACAGTTGATGATACTTTTAAATAACTCATCAATACTATTTCAGAACAGAGCATCAGAATTTTCAGAAAGAAGATTCCGAAAAAAAGACAAAACCGAATGCAAAGCCGGAAGATTCAAAAAAGAAGAATGAGCAAAAATGATCTTGCCCTAACTAGATATAATTCAGATTCGTAACATTTTACGTATCTAAGTTTCTATTTGGGAGATAGGATAATTTTGCTCCGAAAAATATTGTTAAGCTTATTAGCCTCGATGTACCTTTTTATCAGCTACTAATGTTAACGTAGGATACGAACATATCGATCCCAATTATTACTGAATTTTAATTTTCTTAAATTTCGGGTAAATTCGCTTCCTTTGAGATAGTATATCTTTTGATATCCAGATTTAGACAGTTTTTAAAAAGTTGAGAAAGTCTATGCCTAATAATACAAGTAGCGTAAGCGCATTAAACTTAAAAGAAGACAATTTTGTGAAAATTGATTCCACTATTACCGTCGGCAATTATTGGCAGGAAAGCTCCGAAAAGAAGTCGCCAATTGAGTGGATAGTGCTTAAGAAAAAAGGGAAGAAAGCTCTTTTGGTAAGTAAGTTAGCTTTAAATTGCAAGCAATACCATCATTACTATCTGCCTGTAAATTGGGAAAAATGTGATCTTCGAAAATGGCTAAATACTGAGTTTTTAAAGGATGCATTTTCTGACGAGGAACAGGCGCGAATACCAATAACGCACTTAATTAACGAAGATAATAAAAAATGTGGGACTAGAGGAGGCAATGCTACCGAGGATCGCATTTTCTGTTTAAGTATTAGCGAGGCCCAGAGTTTCTTTAAAGATGATGATTCTAGAAAATGTCTGCCGACGGCCTATGCTATAGAAAATAATGCTTGGTATAGTGATGAAAATGGGTGTTGCGATTATTGGCTCCGCTCGCCTGGCTATTATCGGTACTTCGCGTCTTATGTCAAGCGCGATGGCGCGCTCGATCTACATGGCCTCAGCGTTAGCTATTTTTATTTCTCTGTTCGTCCGGCTTTATGGCTCAATCTGTAATCTTCAAAGCGGAAATTGATCCCTAGAGCCGAGTCCTAAAACTTACTCGCTTTCTAAGGTGCGAGTAAGTTTTGTTTTATCGAAGTATCTAGCTAGGCTATATAAGATTTTTCACTTAAGCCTTAAATTACGTAATACCAACACTCTTCACTTTCTTGAGCGCTATTTCGAGGTTGCTCTGGAATCTGCTGCTCACGAGTCTTCACACTAATGCGGGAATTTGGTTTTACAGACTTAGTAATAAAAGTATTACCTCCGATTACCGAACCCTTACCAATAATGGTATTGCCTCCCAAAATAGTGGCATTAGAATAAATTGTTACGTCATCTTCAATAGTAGGGTGACGCTTCACAGATCTTAACTTCTGTCCCCCATGGGTTGATAAAGCACCTAAGGTTACACCCTGATAGATTTTGACGTTATTACCAATGATAGTAGTAGAACCTACCACAATACCCGTACCATGGTCGATAAAGAAATTATGACCAATAGTAGCGTCAGGGTGAATATCAATACCGGTACGGCTATGGGCAATTTCGGTCATAACACGGGGAATTAAAGGTACCCCTAAAAGGCTAAGCTCATGGGCTAAACGATAAATAGAGATAGCATAGATACCTGGGTAAGCAAGGAGAATTTCTCCAATGCTACTTGCAGCTGGATCCCCGTCATAAGCTGCATGCAGATCTTCCTCTAACAGACCTCTAATCTTTGGCAGTTGTTTTAAGAAGTCATAAACGATCTTTTCTGAACGCTCATGAAGTTCTTTATGGGTGTTTTCTTCTGAAAGAGCATCTTCAGGATCTTCTAAAGGTGCTCCTTCTTCGGAAAAGGTCTTATCATTATGTTTAATGCGGAAGGCTAAATAGACCTGCTTACTTAAGTGATACAGGACATCTTCAATTAAGAGCGAGGCCATTCTTTTAATACTGTATACCTTATAGTGGCGGTCGCGGTAAAAGCCCGGATAGATAACACTAAGAAGTCTGCGAATACATTCGGAAATGATCTCGCGATCAGGCTGTAAAAAAGCATCATCGATATTATCTACGGCTCTGCCAAGTACATAATCACGAGTTATTTCTTCGGCTAGGGCGTGAATATCTTCTTTGAATTCGTCAGTAATGCTCATAGTAGTCATCCTTGTAATACTTAAGGGATCAAGGTGCCTTGATGGGATCTAGTAAAATCGGGCTTATTATACCAAAGCCTTGCTTAGTAAGAACTAGAACCTCAGATTTTGAGGAACATTTTAAGGAGTTATAAAGGCTCAGGAGAGACTTTTATTGCGATGCGAGAATAATTTTCACCTAGGAGGATCTTTTAACAAGTTAAGAGAGAAACTTCGTTTTGAAGGACATATCAATAGCGTAACTATATCCCAGAGAGGAGATAAATTTTATGCATCATTTAGTATAGAAATCTCAAAAGAGGAGTATGACAGAACTCATAAGGCAACAACACAGAATAATACAGCAGTTGGAATTGATGTAGGGTTAAAGAAAGCTTTAGTTCTTTCCGATGGAATAGGAATTGAAGCACCAAAGCCATTGAAAAAATATTTATTAAAACTAAAAAGAATGCAGAGACAGTTATCACGTAAGCAACATCCGAGAGCCAAGGATGATGCAACAAAGGTGTCTAAAAATTATATAAAGCATTCAAAACGTCTTAATAAGCTTTATTTGAGAACTTACAATATTCGAGAAGATTTTATTCATAAAACAACATCAGCATTGGTAAAGAATTATGAATATATCTGCCTTGAAGATTTAAATGTGAAAGGAATGATGAAAAATCATCGTCTTGCAAGAGCAATATCGGATATTGGATTCTATAAATTTAAAGCTGTTCTGAAGTATAAAGCGTTAGATTTTAATAGAACAGTAATTGAAGCAGATCGTTTTTATCCAAGCTCTAAAACTTGTAGTAAGTGTGGAACAATAAAACAAGATCTTACATTAAAAGATAGAGTCTATAAATGTACCGAATGTGGTATATCTATAAATAGAGATTTAAATGCAGCGATAAATTTAAAAAATCTGCTAAAAGAAAAAATAGGGAGAGCTACTCCCGAATTAACGCCTGTGGAGCTGACGGCACTGCAAGATTGTTTTAACAAAAATAATCTTGTAACCAGCAGCGTTGAACCAGGAATTTAGACAAATCTGTTTTTACATATTTATATGTTTTTATAGATTTTATAAGATCTAAAATAGCGG
>CAVGFV010000085.1:0-46646 GCA_963628765.1 Succinimonas sp. | reverse complement strand
TTTATAAGTTCTAATTCATTGTTATCAATCAAAAAAAAGTTATTGACTCTATTCCTGGTGCAGCAACATTGGGAGCGAAAAACAAGAGGCTGTGACTTTTTGGTGCTGTCCATAACAGGAAGTATAACTTTTTTGTTATCTTCTCTTTGTTTCTCTCTGTTCATAGTTGTCTCCTTTTTCCGCGCAGTTGATGGATAAAGTCTTCTATAGACTCTTAGCGGAATATTACATACAAACTTGAGTGGTTATGTAAGTGATATTTGCATTTTGTGGAATATGTTAAATTTTGGGAACTTTGTAAGTTAAATTTCAATTTAACACCTTAAAAATCAAGCATTAATCATCCAGATTTTTGGTGTTTGACTTCCTTGAGTTAAAGGAAAGTAACATTTAATAATTTAGTTCAAATATATATTTACTATACTAATTTTGTATAAAAGTATTGTACAAACCTGTTTAGAGGAAAGAGAATTTTTCTACCATAAGGGGGACATCAAGATAAAAAAATGTGGAAAAATTCTTTAAATGATATAATAAAAAAGTCTTTAATTATATGGGATAGAGTAACTTATCAAGATACTAGTGACATTGATAAATAGGCTAACAAAGAGTATCTTTGGGTTTTGTTGTATTTTATTAGCCACATGTTTAAGTTACGCAGAATTCATAGCAGTTTAAAGATATCTATAGATGTTTTAGTGTTAGAAGTTGAAAATATTTATTAGCAACTAGATATAAACATGAACCAAACTCTCTCTTATTTAAGAGGTTCTCTTTTAAGGTAGGATTTTATATGGATTCTGAAATCGAGAAAGACCAAAACCTTAGTGAGGTTTTATTCAAGCCAACACGAAAAACAAAAGAGACTTCTTTTGTTGCAAGTTCTGCACTAGAAACTCCAGAAGATTATGCAAATGGCAATTATTGGTATCGCCAAAAACATCTTTCTTTTTGGGGATGGCTAGGATTGGATCTTATTGAAGTACAGTCTGCTTTGGCGGACATTGCCATGAGCACTGAAAAGAGAACAAGACCTCATGGCTTAGATACTGTATTTGAATATGGTCCTGGTAACTGGATTTATGAGTTTTCCATGCTTGCAAATAAATATGCAGAGTTAGGAAAGAAATCCGAAGATTCAGGTGATAAAGAAGTTGCCTTTAAGAATTATCGTCTATGCGAGCTTTACTATGATTTAGCTTCTTATCCTCACCTTCCAGGAGATGACCTCGGCAATCAAGCTTTGTTACAACATTATAAATATTACCGAAAGGCTGCTGAAAACGCGAAAGGGAATTTTGCCGAATTTAATTTTACAGTGGAAGGCAAACAGGTATCAGGATTTATTCACACTCCTGATAATACAAAAGTTTGCCCATTTGTTTTAGTTTTTAGTAATTATTTAAACCTCTGTACTGAATACCTAAGATTTTTCCAAGAATCGTTGTTCCCTTTAGGAATTGCAATGGTTGTGGTTGACATGCCAGGTGTCGGACTTAGTTCAAAAGTTTCTTTTTCTCCACAACTTGGGAAGGTGCATCAAGCTGCCTTGGACTGCATTCTTGCTAATATAAATTATCTTGATCACAACAATGTTGGTGTATTAGGCCAAAGGTTAGGCGCAAATGCTGCTTTGCAAGTAAGCGTAATGAACTCTTCTATTGTCAAAGCTTCAGTTTTAGCGGTTCCTTTACTTGATGAAGTATTATTAAACAAAGATTTACTTACCAATAAAAAGAAAGTAAAACAAATGGCCAAAGACATATTGGCGAGCCGACTCGGAATTGATACGGCCCAGTGGGATAGTTATGTGCCACAGTTTCAGGCGTATTCTATTAAGAAACAAGGGATCCTCTCTGGTGTTTCCTTAAAGACACCGACACTGGTTCTTGGGGCTGAAAAAGATCCATTATTTTCAAAAGATGATATAAAACTTGCTCGTTCCTCTTCATCAGAGAGTGATTATGAAATTGCAGATGAAGATGAACCTTCATTTGAGACTTTTAGTAATTTTTTGAATCGTACTGTAGAGTTTTTTAAGGAGCACCTATTAGGCGCATAAAGGATATCATTAAATGACTTCAAAAACTGTAGTAATAAAGCTTGGAACATCGATGCTTACATCAGGCACGAAACATTTAGATCCAGCTCATATGATGGAACTTGTTCGTGCTGTTAATAGTTTAAGAAAAGCAGGGCATCAAGTACTCGTTGTAAGCTCTGGAGCAATTGCAGCAGGAAGAGAAGCATTAGGTTTCCCCAAACTTCAAAAAACTGTAGCTAGTAAGCAAATGCTAGCAAGTGTTGGTCAAACTTGTTTAATGATGAAATGGATGCAGTTATTTGGTATCTATGGAATCAATATTGGTCAGATTTTAATTACGAGAGCCGATTTGGAAAATAGAGAACGTTTCTTAAATGCGAGAGATGCTCTTTCCGAAATAGTTTCGCAAAACATTGTGCCAATAATAAATGAAAATGATGCTGTTTCAACTCAGGAAATCAAAGTTGGCGACAATGATAATTTGTCAGCTAGAGTAGCTATTTTAGCTAATGCTGATGTGCTGATTTTACTTACTGACCAGAAAGGGCTTTATACCGCAGATCCAAGAAGTAATCCAGATGCTAAATTGATTACCGATGTTGAAAAAATTACAGACGAAATCATTGCACTTGCTGGTGGAAGTGTTAGTGGATTAGGTACTGGTGGCATGGCTACTAAACTTGAAGCCGCTGAGATAGCAACAAGAAGCGGTATCGAAGTTATTATTGCTTCAGGTCAAGACCCTTCGGTAATACCAGATCTTATTGCAGGTAAAGGTGAATGCACTAGATTCTATGCTCAAGGTACTCCTTTAGAGGCCAGAAAGGCTTGGATACTTGCCGGTCCTTTGCCAGCAGGTACTTTAACTGTCGATACTGGGGCAGAAAAAGCTCTTACTGAAAAGGGTGCAAGCTTACTACCAAAAGGCATAAAAGCCGTATCTGGTGAATTTGAACGTGGTGCAGATGTAAGCATTTTAGATGCTTCAGGTCATGAAATTGCGCGTGGATTTACCCGTTATGCAAGTAGTGATCTAGAAAAGATTATCGGAAAAGAGTCAGATGCGATAGAATCTATTTTAGGATTCGAGCACGGCCCTGTAGTAATACATCGTGACGAAATGGTGCTGATGTAACAAAAGGTACATACAATGATTAGTCTAGAACAATTAGGTCAGAAGGCGAAAGAAGCTTCTCATATTCTTTCTGGTATTCAAACTTCAGAAAAGAATCGTGCTCTTGCTATTATTGCAGAAGCACTGGAAAAACATATGCCCGAAGTTATCAAGGCGAATGAAATTGATTTAAAGAATGCCAAAGAAAATGGCATTGGTGAAGCAATGCTTGATCGCCTGAAACTTGATGAAAAACGTTTACGTGGCATTATTTCTGATATGCGTAACGTTATCAATCTTACTGATCCTGTGGGAGCAGAATTTGATTACAAGGTGCTTCCAAATGGTCTTAAATTGAGAAAAAGACGCGTTCCTCTTGGAGTTGTAGGCGTTATTTATGAAGCAAGACCAAATGTTACTGTGGACATTACTTCCTTGTGCTTAAAAACAGGTAATGCTTGTATTTTAAGAGGTGGAAAGGAAACCATTAATAGTAACCTGGCTTTGGTTGAAATCATCGGAAATGCATTAGATGAATCAGGACTTCCAAAAGAAGCTGTGCAGTTTATTTCTGAACCAGACCATGAGTATGTAAACCAACTTCTTCGTTTGGATAAATATGTAGATATTATTATTCCAAGAGGTGGCAGAAAACTCCAAGAGTTATGCCGTCACGAAAGCTCAGTACCGGTTATTATTGGTGGCTTTGGTATTGGTCATATTTTTGTTGATAAGTCAGCAGATCAAGAAAAAGCATTACCATTGATTGGCAACTCTAAGATTCAGAGACCAAGTGCTTGTAACTCAGTTGATACAGTTTTAGTACATAGTGATATTGCTGAGGAATTTATTCCAAAGCTTGGTTCATATATGTCTGAAAGAAATGTAAAACTTGTTGCTCATGGTAAAGCTTTTGATATTCTCGAGAAATCTAGTGTTTCTAACCTTGTGAAAGGAACAGAAGCTGATTTCGATACTGAATGGCTTTCATTAACAATGAATGTTGTGATTGTGGATAACATCGATGAAGTATTTGCTCATTTAAGAGCTCATGGTGCAGTACATTCTGATGCTATTCTTACCAACGATTATGAAAATGCTGCTTTGTTTATGAACAACGTAGATTCTTCATGCGTATATGTTAATGCTTCAACAAGATTCTCAGATGGCGCTCAATTCGGTCTGGGAGCTGAAGTTGCAATCTCAACTCAGAAGCTTCACGCTCGTGGCCCAATGGGACTTACAGAGTTAACTACTTACAAATGGATCTGCGAAGGTAATTATAGCTGCCGTTCCTAAGTAAGCTAATTTGTTAATTAAAAAGGCTGTTTTTAAAACAGCCTTTTTTGTTTTTGGGGAACTAATCCTTAGTTATTGATGTTATGCTCTAGCTTTACATCAAATGTTCTTGTGCCCTTGTCGATGAAGGTTAGGCGGTTATTGATGCCACGTGGGGCATCTCCTACGTGGTGCGATACAAATAGGATTTGGGTGTCACCATTTTTCATTAAGAATTCTACAAAGCGTTTAACAAGCTCTCTACTTAAGCTATCAAGGCCTTGTAGTGGCTCGTCAAGAATAAGTATAGGTGGTTGTTTAACTAGAGCTCGTACAATGAGGAGCAATCTCTGCTGTCCAAAGGAAAGGGCTTTAAAGCTGGTGTTTTCTTCTTTGGATAAGCCAAGAAGAGATAACCATTCTCTCGCAAGAGAAATTTTTTCATCACCAGGCTGTTCATAAAGGCCAATGGAATCAAAGTAACCAGAGAGGATTACATTGATTACAGGAGAGCCAATGTGGTAATCCAAATGGAAAGAAGGGCTTACATATCCGATATGCTTCTTAATATCCCAAATACTTTCACCAGAGCCACGTTTAATACCAAATAAATGCACATCATTGCTGTAACCTTGAGGATTATCACCAGTAATGATTGAAAGTAATGTGGATTTGCCACAACCATTAGGGCCAGTGATTTCCCAATGTTCATATGGCTTTACAGTCCAATTAATTTTATTTAATACTACGTGATCGCCGTATTTTACGGTTACGTCATTTAAAACAATTGGGGCAATAGAGCGATCAAGATTATCTACGCAATCCTCAGGTACCTTTGGTAGGGTGCAAATCTTTGGAAGAGATTCATAATGAGTGAGCTGTTTGACTGCGCTATCGTTTAGGATCTCATCTTTAGGGCCAAATTTGGCGAGATCTTTACTCATGATGAGACCTAAATTTTGAGATTCTGGAGAAATTTCCTCAAAACGATTGGTATTTACGATAATAGAGGTACCAGCGTTATAAACCTCGATTAAAAGTTTTTGTAGTTCTTCACGAGCACCTACATCAAGTCCATCGAAAGGTGAATCTAATATTAGTAACTGTGGCTTAGCTAATAGGGCTTCGATGATAAGTACTTTGCGACCTTCACCACTTGATAGGATATGGTATGAGCGATCTAAGGCGTATTCGAAATTTAGAACTTTGCAGAGTCTTTGAATTTCAGCGGTATCATCTGAAACCTTATTGAACATTTCTCTTGGTGTAAAGCCAGTTTCATCACCTATGTCATCGTTATTTCTTCTTTCAAAATCGGCTTCAATAAGCTCCATTTGTTTTTCAAAGGATATGCAACTTACTTTTATGTCTTTTGGAGCAGTACCATTTAATAATGTTAGTTCTCCTGTTAAAGCGCGTGAAAAAAGTGTTTTACCACTACCATTGGCCCCAACGAATGTTGAAAAACTGTGCTCTTCTAGATTGAGTTTTTTTATGGTAAAAAAAACTTCTTTGTCAGGGGGGTTAAAGGTGCATTCTTTCCAGGTATACATTATCAAAGAACTCCAAATATTACATAAGAAAGCGTGATGTAGATCATTATATAGCCAATAAGCGATCTTGATAAATATTATGGAGTCAGTTTTTTTATAATTGAAATTTGAGGTTACTCTGTTTCCTCGTCATCATCAGTTGGCGCATCCAAACCTAAAGAATCATTATTGGTAATTATTGGTTCTGTTTTATCTGATCCCGACATTAACATCTGTGCATGTTTCGGATCGATGTTTTGATCACCAATTTTTATAGCATCTCCTAGAAACTTCGGTTGGCTATTAAACACATATACATCTAAAACGCACTTTATTCGTGCAAAAAATTCGCGGAGCTGATCTGTGAAGAAACTATCTTTAATTCCTTCAGCATTTAATCCTATTGCGTTAATGTTGTGGTGTCTTGCTATGTATATAGCTCTGTCATTTTGGAATTCTTGAGAAATTATGGTTACATTTCTTTGACGAAAAACTCTCTCGATTCTTATAACGCTATCAAGAGTTCTAAATCCCGCATAGTCTAAATAAATATGATCCTTAGGAACGCCAAGTGCAATCAAAGCCTTACGCATTTGTTTAGGCTCATTATAGCTAGGGTGAGCATTATCTCCTGATACTACAATGTAATTGATTTTACCTGCTTTAAAGAGGGTGGCTGCGGCCTCTATTCTTTCGGAAAAGAATTTATTCACACCACCTTTAACAAGATACTTAGAGGTTCCTAAAACTAGTCCTGTTTTGTTGTATGGAATTTTATCAATTTCATCAAGAGCATATGTATAAACAGACATTCCTGAGATATTAACTACGCATATCATCAAGACTAGGAACAATAAAGTAATTGTGACTAAAACACAGTACAACACGATGTGCAGAAATCTGGAATATTCATTCTGAAAAAACGACATCGTGTTTTCCTTTTAAAGAACGTGAACAACTAATGGAACCTTGGCCCCATCTGTGTATATGCGTTTCATGGTTTCTTCGTTAGCAACTTCAACTTTAACATTAAGAGTTAAATATTTTCCGTTCGAGCTAACTCTACCTTGTGAGATTTTAGGAGAGACCTTCAATTCCTTTACAAAAAAGGACTTTACGTTTTCTTCTAATTCTCTTTGATTACTGCCGATGAATTTAAATACAATCTTAGAAGGGAATTTAATTAATTCACCGAAGTTGACATTATCCATTTTAACCTCAGAACCATCCTGCAACGGTCATATAAACATGATCCCATAATTTTGAGAACATGCCACCTTCATTTACGTCTTCTAACGCTACTAATGGAACCTTGTAAATAGCTTCATTATCAAGAGTGAAAGTAAGGGTGCCAAGTTTTTCACCTTTCTTGATAGGAGCGGTTAATTGCGCTTTATCCATTACGAAGGTAGCTTTAACATGGTCCTTGGTTTCAATTGGAATAGCAAAGGTAATGTTTGTTGCAGTTCCTAATGAAACTTCACTCTTGTCGCCTAAACGTACTTCTTTTTTGAGAAGTTCTTGATTAGCAGATAATGGTGAATAAGGTTCAAAGAATCTTAAGCCGTAACGTAATAAAGCTAAGGAATTATTAGCACGATCGCGTTCGCTAACGTCACCGATAACTACGGATATTAAACGCATGCCATTATTATCGTTAACTGCTGAAGCAACTAGATTGTAACCGACTTGGCTTAGGTGACCGGTCTTAATACCGTCTACATGGATGCTCTTTTCCCACAAGAGTTTGTTACGGTTATTTTGTTTGATATTGCCGTATTTAAACTCTTTTTCGGAATAGATCTTATATTCTTCAGGAAGATCCTTGATTAAGGCTCTACCTAGAACAGCCATATCATATGCTGTTGAATAATGGTTTTCGTTGTAAAGGCCATGAGAATTCACAAAATGTGTTCCAGTAAGGCCGATACGACTTCCCCATTCATTCATAAGAGATGCAAAAGAATCTTCTGAGCCTGCAATGAATTCAGACATTGCAATACAAGCATCGTTACCAGATTGAATGATTATGCCTTTATTAAGAAGTTCAACAGGTACAGATTGTCCAACTTCAAGGAACATCTTAGATGAATCAGGAAGCTTTTTACTCCAAGCCTTTTCACTTATTGGTACCATGTCGGTAAGTTTGATTCTACCGAGTTTTAATTCTTGTCCTATTACATAAGAGGTCATCATCTTAGTAAGAGATGCTGGATCTATACGTTCGGTATAGTGCTCGCCAAAAAGCACTCTTCCTGATGCATAGTCCATAACTAGATATGCTCTGACATCTGGTTTTGGTGGCTCTGGAATGTTAAGCGCAGCTGATGGTGGAGGTAAATTGCTTTCCTTTGGGGCAGTGATAGTTGCGTCATCTGCTAACACGGTACTAGTTGTCAAAATACCAAGACAAGCTAGTGAAGCAAGTGTTTGTTTTAACATATTATGTATCCTCCTTTACCAGCATATTTTACTTTGCAGTGAAATAAGCATTTTTATAACCCAAATCTTTTATTTTCGCAAGAATATTGCCTGCTTCGTTTTCGGTCAAAGGACCTACTTTTATTCTGTAATTACCTGATGAATTCTCAATTGTAGTTGGCTTACCAGTATTTCTTTTAACTGTAGATGTTATATCTCTAGCTCTATCTAAGCTTTCAGTAACAAATACTTGTATATAAGGCTTAAATCCATTCATCACAGCCACACTGGTTTGATTTTTAACATTAGTAGGCTTAATGAGTTCTATTTTAACCTTGCCGGTACCAGGTCCAATAATTCCTATTTGGGAAGCAGCACCTCTAGAAAGATCTAAAATTCGCGATCCATGAAATGGGCCACGGTCGTTAACTCTAACAATTACTGACTTACCATTCGCAATATTGGTTACCTTAAGAAAGCTAGGTAAAGGTAAGTTTTTATGGGCTGCAGTGAAACCATGCATATTATAGTGTTCACCATTAGATGTATTTTGCCCATGAAAACCAGGTCCATACCAAGAAGCCATACCTTCTTCATAGTAGCTATCTAGGTTACGCCAGACCTTGTAATTTTTTCCTAAAACCATGTAATCCTTATTACCATTACGGCTATAAGGTTCATTAGTGATAGTTGCTCCCTTGATGCCTGCAATATCAGCAGGGTGCGTTTGTGGTTGCGGGCAACGATTACCTGCACCTGTTCCTAGAACGCAACCATTAGCATCTTTTTTTTCCACAGCATTACTATCGCTTTGGTAACTGTTGTTAGATGAGGAACAACCATAAATGCACATGGTAATGGCTATCATTGCCATGAAACTAAGATTTAAATTTTTTAGCATTTGTTATTTGGAGCCTTATTTTCTCCCAGAGTTTTTAATTCTTGCATACTCTGCTTTGATTTGCTGGCTTAGTAACCATACGCTCATAGCATAAAGAGGGCTACGGTTATAAGTAGTTATAACTTGGAAGTTATGGAAAGCGAGGTGCCAGCTATAGCCATTTTTTTCATCAAAACGAAGAAGTTTTATAGGCATAGTATCAGCATATTTGGCTGGTACGGAAACTCCGTTCTGACGTAATACTGAAGCCGGGGTAGTTTCTTTCATGGTCTTTGTTAACAATGCTGATGCTTTATTGTCGTCAGCTACGGTTGTAGGAACGGTAACTTCCCAATTAAGTTTCCAACCATGTTCTGCAAAATAGTTTGCAACACTACCAATAGCATCCCATTTATTATTAAAAAGGTCTACATGGCCATCGTGGTTGAAGTCGACACCCCATTCAAGGTAGCTAGTAGGCATGAATTGTCCCATACCCATAGCTCCAGCGTAAGAGCCTTTTATATCACTATATTTCCATCCTTGCTTTTTAGCTAAAATAACGAACTTTGCAAATTCTTGGCTAAAATACTTGGCTCTTTTTGGATAATGAAAACCTAGAGTATATAAAGCATCGAGTACTTTAAAAGATCCCATGTTTTTGCCATAGAAAGTTTCCACCCCGATTATGGCAACGATGATTTCAGGATTAACTTTATAAACTTCGGAAGCTTTTTGAATGGCTTTTTCGTTATTAGCCCAAAATTTAGCGCCATTTATGATGCGGTCTTTGGTGATAAAGTTCTTTTTGTAAATGTACCAAGGTTTAGCCTCGTAAGGTCTATCCATGGTGCTGATAATTTTGTTCTGAAGAGTAGCCTGTGATACAGCATTTCTTAGGTCTGCTACAGAAACTTCGTTTGTCTCAGCTAATGATTTAATTAGTTCTTCGTCATCCTTCGATACAATATTTCCTGCATTTACGGTTCCTGCTAAGAGAAGAAGGATTGCGAGGGAAAAAAACTTTTTCACACTAAACTCCTAATATGTGGTTATGTTAAGTACTGTCTGCGTTGTTTGTGTGTATGGATGCCCATTATGATACCAAAACCTGCAGAAAGTGTGACCATTGAAGTGCCACCATAGCTTATAAGAGGCAACGGTACACCAACAACTGGAAGGATTCCTGAAACCATTCCTATGTTTACAAATATATAAAAGAAAAATGTTAATGAGATTGCACCACCTAGAAGTCGAGAAAAGGTGTTATCAGCTCTTATCGATATGTAAAGACAGCGCATTATTATATAAAGATATACGCTCATTAACATTATGAAACCTACTAGACCAAACTCTTCACTAAAAACGGCGAAGATAAAATCTGTGTGAGGTTCAGGTAAAAAGTCCAATTGTGATTGAGTCCCATGGAGCCAGCCTTTGCCGTATATTCCTCCAGAGCCAATAGCTATTTTGGACTGAATTATATGGTATCCAGTGTTTAATGGATCATTTTCCGGGTTTAGAAAGGTAATTATTCTTTGTTTTTGGTAATCGTGCATAACGTAGAACCACATTATTGGGAACATGGCTGCCGCAAGAACGATACCTGAAATCATCCACCAAATACTTAATCCGCCTAAGAATATTACGAACATTCCTGATGCAGAAACTAGTATTGCAGTTCCTAAATCCGGTTGCTTGGCAATTAGAACCGTTGGGATAATAAGCGTTATTAGGGCAATAACAACTCTTAAAAAACGTGGTGGTAAATTTTCTTTACTAATAATGGCTGCAATCGTTATAGGCATAACAATCTTAAGGAATTCCGATGGTTGAATGCGCATAATCCCAATATTAAGCCATCTTTTAGCGCCTTTACTTATTTCCCCGAAGAAAGCAACACCGAGGAGTAGAATTAAGCATCCAAAAAATAATACCCAATTAAAACGTTCAAATACCTTAGGATTTATTTGGGCAATGAGGATCATGAACACAAAGCTGAGACCGGTGCGCAGTATTTGTTTTAAAAGCATTTCATAATGCTGACCAGAAGCACTATATAAAACTATCAAGCTGATTCCAAGAGCCATAAAAAGACCACCTAAAAGAGGCATGTCGATATGCAGTCTTCTAATAAGACTTGGTTTTTCTAGCTCAAATGGTTCGTTAATTGATGCGCTATCTTTCATCTTCTTACAGGACCTTTTTGTTCTTCAGCCTCAGCTTCTTCAGCTTTGTATTGTTCTATGAGTGATATTACATCTTCCGGGGTAGCATTTTTATCTTTGTATTCAAAGTAGCCATCTAACATGCTTCTAGCGATAGGGGCTGCTACACGTCCCGCACCACCCATGTTTTCAACAATTACAGCAACTAATACTTCAGGATCATCTTTGTTGGCAAAAGCCACGAAAAGACCATTATCTCTATGCTCTTCTCTTAATGCGCTGGCATTATATTTTGCATCCTGTTTAATACCAACAACTTGCGCTGTTCCAGATTTCCCGCAGACAGAATATCTTGTGTGGGCAAATGCTCTTCTGCCTGTGCCTTCAGGGCCATTGATAACTAGGCACATGCCAGTTCTTGCATATTCCCAATAGCGTTTATCGTTAACTTCTAAGGCGTTATTGGTTTCTGGTTCAATAGTGAAATCATTTTGGCTTCCCGTAGGATCGTGAGCCTTGTGGAGTAAGTGTGGTCTAACGTTTCTGCCATCTTGAGTTAGGATCGCGTGGGCGCGAGCTAATTGTATCAAAGTTGATGTCCAATAACCTTGGCCAATTCCTATTGATACTGTATCTCCAGGAACCCAATCATGATGGAAACGTTTTTTCTTCCAAGCCCTTGAAGGCATATTTCCTAAGGATTCTTCGTATATATCGATACCTGATTTTTTACCCATGCCAAAACCGGTCATATAACGATTAATGCGATCAATGCCGGCTCTATAGGCAAGATCATAGAAAAATGTATCTGCTGAAATTTCTACCGCGCGGAAGATGTTCATCCAGCCATGTCCCCATTTTCTCCAATCACGGAATTTATGAGTGGAGCCAGGGAGCTGGAAATAAGGTCCTCCGTAATATCTTGTATTTGTATTTACAAGCTCTTCATTAAGTCCCATAACCAGCATCAATGGTTTTACTGTTGATGCTGGGGAGTAACCACCCTGGGTAACTCTGTTTATAAGAGGGCGGTTCTTATCGTTAAGAAGGGCTGCATATTCTTTGTTTTTTATACCTCTAACAAATGGGTTAGGGGTATATGATGGCGATGATACGAAAGCGTATATTTCTCCTGTTTTCGGATTCATCATTATTACAGCGCCACGTTTGTTATGAAGTAGATGTTTAGCTCTAAGTTGTAATCTGATATCAATAGTTAAGGTGATGTCAGCTCCTGGAATTGGAGATACCTGATTTAGAGTTCTTATTACACGTCCTCTACTATCAACTTCAACTTCTTTGTAGCCACTAACACCATGAAGTATGTCTTCATAATATTTTTCAATACCTTGCTTACCAATATCATTAGTAGCAGCATAATTATCGCTCTTACCATCAGCTTCTAATCGGGCAAGATCATCTGTATTGATGCGGGCAACATATCCAATAGCATGGGTGAATGTATCTTGCATTGGATAATATCTTTTTAAGTTTGCTTCGATTCTGGCACCTGGAAAGCGGTATTGATTAACAGCAAAAACGGAAACCTGTTTTTCGTTTAGATTTTCGGCGATAAGCACCGGAATAAACTTTCTTTGGAAACGGGAACGCTCAATGATTTTTGTAATATCTTCATCATCGAGACCTAATTCCAAGAGCTCTTTTAAGCCTTCAATATCTTCTCTCAGGTTTTTAGAATTTTCAGGAATTATTTCTAAGCTAAAGAGAGGTCTATTGTCTGCTAAAACTATATGGTTACTATCGTAGATAAGTCCTCTTGGAGGAGCTAAAGGTATAAGCTTTATACGATTATCATTGGATCTTGTTTGATAATTGGTGTAGCAAATTACCTGAAGATAGTAGAGGTTTGCGAGCAATATAAGGACAAGGAATCCCAAAAAAATACAGGCAACGAGTAGTCTTTTTTTAAAGACACTCTTTTCAGCACGCTCATCACGTGGTGCCTGAGGTTTATGGAATAACCGAAAGAAATTCATGCTCTACTCTCTGTGATATGGTAGGTTAGCTGTTATGCTCCAAGCTCTATAAAGACTTTCAGCAGCGACTAATCTTACGAGCGGGTGAGGCATTGTTAAAGGAGAAAGAGACCAACTTTTTTCTGCAGCGTTTTTGCAAGCTTTAGATAATCCTTCCGGACCACCGATGAGAATGGCCACATCACGACCACCCATTTCCCATTTTCTAAGCTCGTTCGCGAGCTCAGGAGTAGTGTACATTTTTCCAGGAATATCTAAGGTGACTATCATGGCTCCTTTAGGGACAGCTTGGAGCATGAGTTCACCTTCATGATCTGTTATTCTATCAATGTCAGCATTCTTGCCTCTGTGACCAGCTGGTATCTCAATAAGTTCCAGAGAAACTTCCTTAGGAAATCTCCGAGCGTATTCTTCATATCCAAGGGTTACAAATTTTGGCATTTTGGTGCCAACGGCAATCAAAAAGATCTTCATAGCTGGTAAAGTTTTTCAAGTTGGTATAATTCACGAGAGCTACTAATCATGATGTGTAGAATTACACTACCTACGTCTAATAGTACCCAATCGCCTTTGCTTTTACCTTCTATACCGTAAATATGTATACCAGCATTCTTTAACGCTTTTGCCACTTTTTCAGCGATTGCTGAGGTGTGTCTTACAGATGTTCCAGTACATATCATCATGACGTCAGCAACATCTGATTTGCCATTCATATCAATGGCAACAATATCTTGGCCTTTAATGTCTTCTAAGGCTTTTTTTATTTCGTTTACAATAGTTTCTGTATTCAATCTTTCTGCCCCATGTAAAAAAACGTTAGTATTATATCTTATTCACAGATTTATGCACCTTTAGTTGTAAAGCTAAACGTATTAAAAATGCTTGTTTTTATTTAGAAAAATCAAAATAGGGCGATTATAGAAAACGTATATGAGAAAAGACTTAATGGACTATAAAAATGCGAAGTGAATATTAAATTAAAAGTGTTTTCTAAGGCATAAAAAATCCACTCGTTTTTTTTTCGAGTGGATCCTTAAATATTAAGCAATCATATTGCCGTCTGAATCGGTAGATTTAAATACTGCCAGTACCGCTTCAATTATTCCGATGAGCCAAGGAATGCCAGTCCAACAAAAGAGAACGTAGAAAAGTCCTTTAAGTGGTCTTCCTGCATAGAACTTATGAATTCCAACAAAACCCAGGAAAAATGCCAAAAGTATGTAGATAACTTTATTAACTTTATGAGATTCGTTTGACATAATAACTCCTTTTCATTTCTGCATTCTCTAGCTTATCATTTTTTTTAGTAGATATGATTTTTTTGAATATATTGCAGGGCTAGAGGAGCAATAAATTTTTTTGCTGAGTTGTAATCTTTATCCTTTAAACATTTTCGTAGTTCGGTGGCACTGATGGGAACTTCGGTATTGTCAATGAAAAAGAGTTCACCAAAAGGTTTTTCAGGGATATTTCTATTCTGTCTTTTTTCATATATTTTTTTAAGCTCTAAAGACATAGTGGCAGTTTCTATTACATAGCCAGGTCTTTTTATAACAGCAATGCTACCGATATCAAGAAGTTCGCTACTGTGTTTCCATTTATCAAGGTATAGGAAGGAATCCATGCCAATGATAAAAATTAGGCAATCGTTAGGGTACTTCTGACGCATAATGGATAACACATCAAAAGTTGAAAGATAAGTTGGAGAATCTATTTCTAAAGAACTTACTTCGATATCGGAAATTTCTTGGGTAGCAAGTTTACAGATATTTAAACGTTCTTCATCAGTGGCAATAGGTTTTTCTCTGTAATAGGGAATTTTGTTAGGTTGAATGAGCACCTTATCGAGTTCCAATGCTTGCATCGACTCAGTGGCCATCATTAGATGTCCTTTATGAAAAGGATCGAAAGTGCCTCCTAGGATGCCAATTTTTTTCATATTGTTACTCGGATAAGTTACATTTGTTGGGATAGCTTCTAGCAATAGCTAATTCCTGAAGAATCATTAATGCCCCTTCATCATCAAAACTTCTTGCTTTAATATCCGCTTCACAAACGAGATTAATCATTTTTCGAAGTTGGCTTAATGTGAGAGTCTCGGCACCATGTTGATAAATAGGACGTTTAGTCTTGAGGGCTTTTAGGAGTCTATGTTTATCAAAGAAATCGTTTAATGGCGCTCCTGAGTCCAAAATCATGCGCATTTTAATAAGGTCAGTAAATGCATTTCCAACTTGAGTTACAAGCTCGGTTGCGGAATATCCTTCACCTTTTAATGACGAGAGCATTGTAAGACGTTTAGATGGTTGCACCGAGGCATCCACAAAAGCATCTATAAGATCAAATATTGAAAAATGGTTACCAGAACTTATATTTTCACGGATTTCTTCTGGTGGTACGTAGCCTTTATATCCTGCGAGTGATAGCTTTTCAAGAGTTTGTACTAGTGCGAACATATTTCCTTGGTACGCACTTTGAATCATGGCGGCACCTTCTGCATTAAGGGTGAGGCCATATTTATTTGCTCTTGCGATTATAAAATTGATAAATTCATTATCCTTGAGAGGATAAAAAATGGTTAGTAACCCTTTGTTTGCAAGTGCTCCATAGAATTTTTTAGGTCCTAATTCGCTTTTAGATAATCTTGGCAGGGTGATTATAGGAAGAAGGGTAGGATTAAGGCTTTGAGAAATAATGTTCATAGCCTCTTTCCCATTTTTGCTTTTTAAAGAATTTACTGTTAGAACAACAATAACTCTTTCAGCAAAAAGACCAGGACTAGAGCAAGTATCAGCAAGCTGTTCTAAATTTACAGAATCATCACTAAAGCTAGAGTATACGTAATTTGTAAAACCTTTACTTTTTGCATTTGCAATAATTGCAGAGCTGGCATCTGAATGCCAAAAGGGCTCGTCACTAGATATGATATATAGCGGAGCAATCCCTTTTTGAAGTTCGGCATTAAGTTGATTACTGTATATTTGCATTTATTGATTCTCGGAATCAGTATTTCGTGCTGGAAGAGTTTTTAAATTATCTTCTTTTTGTTTTTCGTTATATTCTTGAATAGCTTTTTTAGCTTCTTCACCGGTTACTTCTTTGGTTGTTTCATCAGCAGAAGTTACATTAAAGACAACCTTTAAAGGCTCTTCAGTAGTTGTTTCTGGGGCTTTTTTCTTATCTTGGGCTATAGCAAGATAGGAATTTTGAATTCTAGTAATAACGATCTTAACTTGATCGATAGCTGATTCGGTCTTAATAGCATCCTGTTCAGCATCGCTTGCGATGGTAGCGCCAGCTTTATTTAAGAAAGAACGATTCAAAGTATTTGTAATGCCATAAGGCTTATGATCTTTTACAAACAAGTTACAAGAAATTCTTGTGGCATAAGTATATTCTAGAGGCTGGGCGTTACCTGCAACTGATAATGTTGAGCTTCCTCCGATCATTGGGGAGCAACTAAGAACAGGAATATCGCCGCCTAGATAAGCTGAAAAATCCCCTTTTACAGGAATTACATCAACTCCTCTTACAAGAAGCTCTTTTTCAAGTTCCTTGTAAAAAATATCGTTGTCATCACCAGATAGCACCATCTGTGGATAACTAGTGTTTATTTGCTGTGAATCCATTAAATGAAATCCGCAACCAGCAATAAAGCATGAAGCAATGAATATCATTTGATAATGGAATTTCATGTTGACCTCTTTGTTGTCAAAGAGAGGAATATTATTACTAATATTCCTCCCAAAAGATGAGTTATGCTACAACGATGTTAACAAGTTTACCTGCAACGTAAATAATCTTTCTGATTTCTTTTCCGTTGGTAAACTTCATAACTGTTTCATCTTTCTGTGCTAACTCTTTAATAGCTTCATCAGAAGCATTCGCAGCAACGTTTATACGGTTTCTTACCTTTCCGTTAACTTGAACAACGATGAGACGTGTTGATGCTTCAAGAGCACTTGTATCTACTTGAGGCCAGCTAGCTTCATCAACAGGATCTTTGTGTCCTAAATCATGCCAAAGTTCGAAGCAAGCATGTGGAATAATAGGATCGAGCATTACCACAATCTTATCATATGCTTCATAAGCAAGAGCCAATGCATTATTGCTCTTAGATACATCAAGTTTCTGCAACTTGTTGAGGAATTCCATTATTGCAGCAATAGCGGTATTGAAGGTTTGTCTTCTACCGATGTCGTCAGTCACCTTTTGAATAGTGCGGTTGAGTTCACGTCTAACATCTTTTTCTTCTTCAGTGAGTTCTGAAACCTTGTATTCAGCAGGGCGTGGTGTTTGAACGAGATTCTGTACGTTATTCCAGAATTTCTTAATGAATCTGAGGGCACCTTCAACACCTGATTCCTTCCATTCAAGGGTAAGGTCGGCTGGTGAAGCAAACATCATAAATAAACGTACGGTGTCGGCACCATACTTTTCAACCATTTGCTGTGGGTCAATACCGTTATTCTTAGACTTACTCATCTTAGTCATACCGGTATGTACTAATGCGTGACCTTCTTTATCCTTAGCACTAATAATATTGCCTTTAGCATCACGTTCACAAATAGCATCAAGAGGGCTTACCCAAACTTTGGCACCAGATTCATTCTTATAATAGAACGCATCAGCAAGCACCATGCCTTGGCAAAGAAGTCTAGTAAATGGCTCATCGCAATTAACCATGCCGGCATCACGAAGAAGTTTGTGGAAGAATCTTGCATATAGAAGGTGCATACAAGCGTGTTCAATACCACCAATGTATTGGTCTACTGGCAACCAGAATTTGGTTCTGTTGGTATCCAACATGCCGTCTTTATAATCGTTGCAACAATAACGTGCATAGTACCAAGATGATTCCATAAAGGTATCAAATGTATCGGTATCGCGAAGTCCTTCTTGGCCATTGATTGTAACTTTTGCCCAATTAGGATCAGCCTTAATAGGACTCTTAATACCATCCATGACTACGTCTTCAGGGAGTTCTACAGGGAACTCTTCTGCAGGAACTACAGAGCCATCCTTAAGGTAGATCATTGGAATTGGTGCACCCCAGTAACGCTGACGTGAAACACCCCAGTCTCTGATACGGTAATTTACAGTGCGGTGACCCATATTGATGCTTTCAAGCTTGTTTGCAATGGCATCAAAAGCTTTCTTAAAGTCGAGACCATCAAATTCGCCACTATTAAAGGTGATACCTTTTTCGGTATATGCCTGTTTAGAAACATCAAGTTCGCTTCCGTCAGCAGGGCGAATTACTGGAATGATATCAAGACCGTATTTCTTAGCAAATTCGTAATCGCGCTGGTCGTGAGCAGGAACAGACATTACAGCACCAGTACCGTAATCCATAATTACGAAATTAGCGACCATAATTGGAACACGGCGACCATTTAGAGGATGTATAGCATACAAACCTGTTGGCATACCTTTCTTTTCCATGGTTGCTATATCAGCTTCAGCAACCTTTAAGTTACGGCATTCTTGAATAAACTTGTCTAGTTCTGGATTTAATCTAGCCGCTTCTCTTGCAAGTGGATGCATGGCAGCAATAGCCACATATGTAACCCCCATAAAGGTATCAGGACGTGTGGTGTATACTTCAAGTGTTTCAGGACGGTTTTCAACCTGTAGCTTTATATTCAAACCTTCAGAACGACCGATCCAGTTACGTTGCATTGTTTTAACTGTTTCTGGCCAGCCTGGAAGATTATCGAGATCGTTAAGAAGTTCATCTGCGTATGCAGTGATCTTAAGGAACCACTGTGGAACTTCCTTGATTTCTACAGGGCAGTCGCATCTCCAGCATTTGCCATCTTGAACCTGTTCATTAGCAAGAACTGTTTGGTCGTTTGGACACCAGTTAACAGTTGAGGTCTTTTTATAAACTAATCCTTTCTTATAAAGTTCGGTAAAGAATTTTTGTTCCCATTTATAGTATTCAGGACGACAGGTTGCAATTTCTCTATCCCAATCGAATGAGAAGCCTAAAATCTGAAGCTGTTTCTTCATATAGGCAATATTAGAATAGGTCCATTTTGCAGGAGCTGTTTTATTCTTTACTGCAGCATTTTCAGCAGGAAGACCGAAAGAGTCCCAACCAATAGGTTGCATAACTTCTTTGCCATTAAGTCTTTGGAAACGAGAAATAACGTCACCAATTGTATAGTTGCGGACATGTCCCATATGTAGTCTTCCTGATGGATATGGGAACATTGAAAGACAATAAAATTTTTCTTTGTTTGGATTTTCAACAGCTTTGAATGATTTGTGTTCTTCCCAAAAATTTTGAACCTTTGGTTCAACGTCGTGGGGATTGTATTGCTTGAGTATTACTGTCATAAAATTAGCTTGCCCGAAAATAAATAAATGCAAACCTATACGGTTATAAAACTTTGCAATTATATCTCAAAAGCACCGATCTTACCTAATATGCTTAAAGTCCAGTGACTTTATGACTTCAGAGTCCGCAAGAAAATTTAAATTTTTGCAGTAGTAAAGGGGAATTTTTATTAGTTGTTCTAGAAAATTAAACCTAGTTTCGTGTGTGAAAATAATTTTTTAGGGAAACTTTTCTGTGAGTTGTGTTTATAATAATGCGTAGTTTATTTTATGAGATATTCAGAAATGAAAATTTTTTCTGTTTTGCTAGCAGGATTGCTAGCCGTATGTGTTAACACATCTTATGCTGTTACTTATAGAGTACCAACAGACGGTAGTAGAGTCGTTGGTGATCTTGTTTTAACTAAGGTTCCTGGTGGTAATGTTTCTCTAGAATCTATTGCTGCAGAATACCAAATTGGTTTTAGTAATATGCTAGAAGCCAATCCTAACGTTGATCCTTATTCACCAAAGGTAGGAACAAATCTTGTAATTCCTCAGAAGCTTATTCTTCCTGACACTGTTCATGAAGGAATTATAGTAAATAGTGCGGAAATGCGTCTCTATTATTACCATGATGGCGTTGTTGATGTTTTACCTATTGGCATTGGCCAGTTAGGCAAAGATACTCCTGTAGGTTGGGTAACAAAGGTAGAACGTAAGAAAGATGGTCCTACTTGGACTCCAACCGTTGCTGTAAGACAAGAATATGCTGCGAAGGGCGAGCCTCTCCCTGCTGTTGTTCCTGCAGGTCCAGATAATCCAATGGGACTTTATGCTCTTTATGTGGGAAGACTTTATGCAATCCACGGTACCAATGCAAACTTCGGTATTGGTCTTCGTGTAAGCCATGGCTGTGTACGTCTCAGAGATCCTGATATCAAGTACCTTTTTGAAAATGTACCTGTAGGAACTAGAGTGGAATTTATAAATGAGCCTGTGAAGGTTTCTCGTGAACCTGATGGCGGACTTTATATTGAAATGCATCAGCCTTTATCCACAACTGAAGAACAGTTGAATTCTGATAAATATTCACCATTGCATTTTAGTGAAACTGTAAGAAACTTTTTAACAGAACATTCAGATGAAATTAGTAATTCAATACTTGATGAACAATTTAACGAAAGATCAGGATATCCTGTATTGTTAAATCCTATAGAGTTCTAAATATCGTTTGTTCTTATAAAGGACTTTTAATGTATCCCGTTACTTTTGTAGCGGGATACTTTTTTTTGATGATATCTAGTATGGCAATTGTGTGCGATATTAGAAAATAGCTCTTTAAAAATAATTAAGTTATTTCTTCACGCGGTCAGGAATTCTGATATTTGCAAAATTAATTGTCAGAGTCCCATTCTTACTATCTACAAAGTTATCTTGCATATCTCCTGAAAACAGATATGGTGTGTAAGGCGTGCGTTTATTAGCATTTTGGTCAGGCTTAAAGTGTAATGTTACTTGGTGCTCCTTTAAGCATAACTTATCTTTATTGCAATTTTTCGCGAGCAGGGCTTCTGAAATAATATACCCTACAAGTGCATGCTCCGTAGAGTGATAGGCATTTCTCCAGAAATGTTGCTTAAGACCGAATTTTACTTCGCCATTTTTACGATCTGTCATTTTGTCAAGCCAAGTAAAAACTTGTTTAGGATAAGGATACTTGCCCTGTAAGGCTAAAGTTAGAGCAGCCTCATCTAACTCAGCATATATCCACCAGCTCGCATCATTTTTGTTAATACTTTCATACCAATTTTTCTGATCTTCTGTGCGGGCCAACTTTAACGTTTCGAGCATGCCTTTCTCAGCAAAAGACTTTAATGCTTTATCATTTAAGCCACAAGCGGCGAGATATTCCATCCAAAAGGTTTTACTCCGATGCCCGTAATCTCGGTGTCTACCTTTGTATTCATCAAAACAAGTTTCGTTATCAGTGCATCCATATACGGTATGGCCATCTTTACTAACGAATCTTTTATTTATGCTGTTGATGGTTTGTCTGATAGTTTTAGTCCAGGCCTTATTTTGGGTTTCAGGTAGTAAACGCCAGGTTAGTAAAAGATAAGCATTTAATTGGTCTAGCTGGGCAACAAGTTCCTCTTGGGCCGCTTTATCATTTTCAAAATCCTTAAGTACCCACTTAAGAATGTTTTTCTTTTTATCAAAGTAGGTTTTATAAATGTACTTTTGGGTATTAATTACGGCGTTAATACTTTCTGGATTATGAGTAAGATACGCATTCATTGCGAGGCCAACAAGGGCATAAGCAAGATCTTGAGTTGTTCTTGAAAGCCTTTCAGGATAACCTTTATTGTCAGAATCCAAAAAGGTATAGAAGCCACCATTAGGATCAATCGCATGCTTTAAAAGAAAATCTACTCCTGCAAGGTGTAGTCTCAGAGCTTCAGGATTACCAGTGAGATTAAAAAGAGCTCCGTACCCAAAGGTTTGTCTTGAGAGCATTCTGATGTAAGTGCGATCAAATAAAGGTGCAAATCCAAATGGTTTAATTTCACCTGGACATATGTAATGCTGTGGTGTTAACAGGTATCCATCATTGCATCTCCAAGTTGGAAAGCGACCGGTTGGTTTACCTTCGGCGTTACTACTGAGCCAAAATTTTTCTAAAACTGTTGCGTGGTCTAACCAAGTCTCTTGGGACGGAATGCTAGAGCTAGGAGCAGCCAAAGATACTGTATTAGTTGTTAAAAAAGACAAAGCCAAAATACATTTAAAAATTTTAGGACTCATTTTTCACATCCTTATTTAGTGTTTTTTCTTTTAGCCATAATTTTTTTATAGCTTAGTGATACCAAAGCAATTAAAAAAATCGTTAAGTATGCATATACGGGAAGTCTGCCGTATTTTCTAAAAGGGGTTTCTCCTACCGTTGGTACCACCTTCCCTTTCAATACTGCTTCAATATTTTGAGGAATAGTTTCTTCGATCTTACCAGTATTTGCGATGATTGCGGTAATGCCATTGTTAGTGGCTCTTAGTATCGGTTTTTGAAACTCCATAGCACGGAACCTTGCAATTTGAAGGTGTTGATAAGGTCCTACGGTATTATTAAACCAGCCATCATTGGATACGGTAACAATAAGATTGGTATCTTTTTTTACCTGTTCGCGCATTTCATTGCCAAAAACAATCTCGTAACAAATAGCCGATGCTACCTTAAGTCCTTTGATAGTGATGTTGTCTTGGTTATCTTCGCCAAAATTGAAAGAATTCATTGGCATATTAAAGATAGGTCCTAATTGTTTTAATAGCCTTCTAAAAGGCACAAATTCACCTATAGGAACGAGGTGACGTTTTTGATATCTGTTCTTACCAAGCCTTGTGTAAAATATTGAGTTTTCTTGGTTTACAACCCCTAGACCCAACATACTGTTATAAAAGCGTATTGGTTCTTCAGTGTAATATTGAATTCCTGTAATAAGGCCAATATTGTTTTCTCGCATATAGGTATCGAGATCTGATATGGCGTAGATATCCCTATCAGGCCTTTCTAGATCATTTTCAAAGGCTGGTACTGCAGATTCTGGCCACACCATAATGTCAGTATCTAAATTTTCGGATGTTAATCTGTAATAAGTTTGAAGAATAGGTACAACATTTTCAGGGCGCCATTTAGTTTCAGTTTTGATATTTCCTTGGAGCAGGGCAACTCTATAGGCATCTAAAGGCTTAGTGTATTCGACGTTTTTTAATGCAAATCCCAGCATGTAAATAACTAGGGGTAGGCATACGTAAATTGCCGATTTTTTATAAAACGAGACAGCTGCACACATAACACTTATCAACAGTAGTAGGGTAATGCCTTCTGCTCCAATAAGTGGTGCATACGAAGTAAGATAAGTATTAACTTGGGTATAAGAAAGCCAGTCCCAAGGGAAACCTGTTAGGAACCAGCTATTAAAGATATCTGAAAGGCTCCAGACAGCTGGTAGAAAAAATATCGTGCGTAATACTGGTTTATTTACCACCCGCTGAATAAGCCATGTTAACAAAGATGGGATTAATGCTAAGTACATTCCACCTATGGCAATTACAAGGAAAGCAAGGATTATTGGCATCTCTCCAAAGGATTCCAAAACATGGGCGATCCACCTTAATGCGAATGTATGGAGAGTTGTTAAATAGACAAAAGTAACTAAGAAGGCTCCTTTTGCTTCCTTTTGCATTTGGTAAATAAAGCCAAATACTAGAAGTCCCACCCAGCTTAACCACCAATGGTTTGATGGGGCGTAGCCATAACCTGTCACAATTCCAGCAGTAAAGATTACGAGAAACAATAAGGCGTGTTTAATGATTCTGTTCTTATCTTTACCTTTAAACATTGTTTGATTTTTCCATGTATGAATTAGCTAAGCTTGTGAATACTACTCGACCGGAATCGAGTAGTATTTGAGAGATGTGTGGTAATAACTTGCAAGACTTATTCTTCTACAACAGGTTTTACCAACATTTGCAGGAGATGAATGCTTCTTTTGTCAGCGGATAAAACTTTAAATTCAAAATTATCAACTGTTACAGTATCACCCTTGGATGGAAGGTGCCCGAAAGCATGTAATACTAAACCACCGATGGTGTCGTATTCGTCGTTCGAGAAGTCTGTGCCAAACTTTTCATTAAAGTCTTCAATAGGGGTCAAGCTAAGTATGTGGTACATGTTTGTTCCTGTTTGAACAATCTCAGCTTGTTCCTTTTCTTCATCGTCGTATTCATCTTCGATTTCGCCAACGATGAGCTCTAAAATATCTTCTATTGTGACGAGACCTGATACTCCACCATATTCATCAACTACAATAGCCATATGGTAGCGGCATTGTTGGAATTCTTTAAGAAGTTTATCAACTCTTTTACTTTCCGGAACAACTACTGCTGGTCTTACTATATCGTTTAGATTAGCAGATTCCTTAGTTACAACGTATTTGAGAAGATCCTTAGCAAGAAGAATTCCCTCAATATGATCTTTATCTTTATGAATAACAGGGTAACGGGAATGTCCTGAGTCGATAATAGTAGAAATAACTTTATCGATTTGAGCATCAGATGGAATGGTAACCATCTGAGAGCGAGGAATCATGATATCTCTTACTCGAAGCTCTGATATTTCAAAGACACCTTCTAACATGTCTTGGGTGTCTTCATCAATTATTTCGCGTTCACCTGCATCTGTGATGATATCGGCAAGTTCGTCGCGATCATTTGGCTCGTTCTTAAGTATGTGTCCAATCTTATCAAGCCAATTATGATGTTTATGATGGTTTTCAATGCTGGCGGAGTGCTGTATGCCACGCTCGTCGCTACTCATAATTCTTTTTGACGGTAAAACCGCTCCTTGTAAAAAAAATACTCTTTCGATTATAGCGCTTTAAAATAAATTTTTAATACTATTAAGGTAATCTCAAAATATTAAAATTCATCTTCCTTGTAAGGATCTTCGAATCCTAACTTTAACATTACTTCTTTTTCTTTCGCTTCCATAACTTCAGCTTCAGCATCAGTTATGTGATCGAAACCAAGAAGGTGAAGGGTACCATGAACAATCATATGAGCCCAATGTTCTTCAAAGGTTTTATGCTGTTCGAGAGCTTCTCTTTCTACCACTTTTTTACATATCACAAGATCTCCAATGAGGTTACCAGCGACTTCGTCTCTTACCTCAGGAGGGAGATCTTCAGGAATTTCGTAAGGGAAAGAAAGAACATTTGTAGGGCGATCTTTATGACGATATTCAAGATCTAATTGATGACTCTCTTCTTCTTCAACTATTCTAACAGTCATATCCGCATCGGCTTTTACATCTTCTGCCGCTGTCTCAGCGTACTTAGTGATATTTTCTAAAGTAGGAATATCATTAGTGTCTTGTACTGCTATTTGAAGATCAATGTTAAACATTTTGTACCTTCATATCTTCCTTTTCTTGTTCAGCGTCTTTGGTCTTCTGATTTCCTTCAGAAGTTTTATTCTTTTCGCTGTTCTGTTTTCTATCAAAAGCATCGTAAGCTTCAACAATCTTTGCAACCACAGGGTGTCTTACCACGTCATGTGATGAGAAAAAATTAAAGCTGATTTCTTTAATATTATTTAAAACTTCAACTGCTTGTTTTAATCCAGATCTTACGTTTCTTGGCAAATCAATTTGTGTGATATCACCAGTAATCACTGCTTTGGAATTAAAACCAATTCTTGTGAGGAACATTTTCATTTGCTCAACAGTGGTATTTTGTCCTTCGTCTAGAATGATGAAGGAGTCGTTGAGGGTACGTCCACGCATATATGCAAGAGGAGCTATTTCGATAATCTGGTGCTCAATAAGTTTTTCAACTTTTTCAAATCCCAGCATTTCAAAAAGGGCATCGTAAAGAGGACGAAGATAAGGATCTACCTTTTGAGAAAGATCTCCTGGTAGAAAGCCTAGCTTTTCACCAGCTTCTACAGCTGGTCTTGTTAGTAATATACGACGAACTTCTTGTCTTTCTAGAGCGTTAACGGCAGCTGCTACAGCAAGATAGGTTTTTCCAGTGCCTGCAGGTCCAACTCCGAAAGAAATATCATGAGTTTGGATATTATGCATGTACTCGCTTTGATTTCCAGATCTTGGCTTAATAAGACCTTTTTTGGTTCTTATAACTGAATTTTCTTGATAGAGTCGATTCAGTTCTTCGTTGGTCTCTTTACTATCGTCTTGTTCAAGAACATGTGCATTTTGTATAGCAAGATGTACTTGTTCAGGAGTAATATCATTTACTTTATGCCCATGTAAAGGTGCTGTTTCAATATAAAGTTCTTTTATTATTTTTACAGCAGCATTAACAAGGTTAGCTGGGCCAGATACGGTTACATTTTCATTTCTGTAGCTTATTTGGACACCCAATCTGCGTTCAATTTGCTTCAGATTGTCATCCATAGGTCCATATAGACTTGATAATCTTTCCGGATTAACAGGTTCAAGTATGATATGAATATTTACAGATTTAGACACTTCTAATTCCTTTTTTATTTTATGATTTCGCCGCGAAGTGTATGTGCCATAACGTCGGTGATCTTAGTTCTTTGGAATGTACCAATAAGGGATTCATCGCCAATAAAATTGACGGTACGGTTATTATCAGTACGACCTCTAAGCTCTTTGGTATTTCTGAGTGAAATCCCTTCAACTAAAACTTTTTGTTCTGTATCAAGCATTTCTCTACTATAAGTCTGAGCGAAGAAATTGATCTTTGCTTGGAGTTCATAGAGACGTTCTTTTTTAGCTTGTAGTGGAACGTTATCCTCGTATTCTGCCGCTGGTGTGTGAGGTCTTGGAGAATATATAAAGCTAAAACTCTGATCGAATCTTACTCGTTCAATAAGATCCATTGTATCGCGGAAGTCTTCGTCAGTTTCTCCAGGGAATCCCACGATGAAGTCGGAGCTTATAGAGATATTAGGACGAGCCTCTCTAAGCTTGGAAACAACTTCAAAATACTTCTCACGGGTATATTTACGGCCCATAAGTTTTAAGATTCTGTCACAACCTGACTGCACAGGAAGGTGAAGAGAATTAGCAATCACAGGAAGATCCTTGAAGGCTGTGATAATTTCATCTGTTAGATCGTGAGGGTTTGAAGTTGTGAATCTTAGTCTTTCAACGCCAGGAACTGCAGCAACTTGATATAAGAGTTCTGCAAAGTTACAGTTGGTGTTATCTTTGTATAAGCCGTTATAGGAATTCACATTCTGACCAAGCAGGTTTATTTCTTTAATACCTTGCGCAGTTAAAATTTTAACTTCTTCTATAACATCTTCAGGTGAGCGACTCATCTCTTGGCCACGAGTATATGGCACAATACAGTAGGTGCAAAAATTTGAACAACCTTCAGTTATTGTAACAAAGGCGCTAGCACGAGATCTTGCCTTTGGGGAAGGTAGAAAGTCGAACTTTTCGATATTAGGGAAAGAAACGTCGATTACCTTTTTCTGATCTTTTCTAACTGCAGTAATCATTTCGTGCAGTTTATGAATTGTTTGTGGTCCAAAGACAACGTTGATTAACGAGTTTCTAGAAAAAACTTTTTTACCTTCTTCAGAAGCTACGCAACCGCCGAAGCATACCAAAGCGTTATCTTTAAGAACCTTATCGTGTTTCCATTTGCCAATTTGGTTATATACCTTATCTTCAGCTTTTTCTCTTACTGCACATGTCACCAAGATAACTTCATCTGCTTCAGATATGTTTTTAGTTTCTTGGTAATTATTAGCGGTTAATAAATCGCGAACACGATCTGAGTCGTATTCGTTCATCTGGCATCCCCAGGTTTGAATATAAAATTTATCCATGAGCTCGATATAAAACTTAATTAAATTGACATAAATGCCCGCATTATATCAAATTGGCGGTTAAGAAATATTGTTTTAGCAAAAAAGCCGATTTTGAGTCCTTTGTTTTAAATCACTATTACCGAATAAATTCAGAAATAATGAAAAATCGTTATTTTTTACATTTGTATGTGAATGGCAGGGGTACCAGGATTCGAACCTGGGGATGGTGGAATCAGAATCCACTGCCTTACCACTTGGCGATACCCCTAAGTTGTATTGCAAAATTATGGCAGGGGTAGCTAGAATCGAACTAGCGAATGACGAGATCAAAACCCGTTGCCTTACCGCTTGGCGATACCCCTAATTTGCAATACTTGGTAGCTACGACTAGAATCGAACTAGTGACCCCCGCATTATGAGTGCGATGCTCTAACCAACTGAGCTACGTAGCCATCACTTGCTTGAGAAAGCGTGGTGATTATCGTGTTTCTTGAGGAAAACGTCAATAGTTTTTGTAAAAAAAATGCATTTTTTTTTTAATTTTCCCGTTTTTTAAACATTTTCTACATATTTTGGGCGAATCTTTACTGTAGGTAGGGAAAATTTCTGATCCAAAAATTGTTTTTTTAGTGTTTAAAAACAAAAAGCTCATTTTTTTGGAAAATGAGCTTTTTTTTAGAAAAAGTTTTAAGAATTAAACATTGAAGAGGAAGGTTATAACATCGCCATCTTTAACGATGTAATCCTTTCCTTCTGCTCTCATCTTTCCTGCTTCTCTAGCGCCAACTTCGCCTTTGTACTTTATATAGTCATCATAGCTTATGGTTTGAGCTCTAATAAAGCCTTTTTCAAAGTCAGTATGAATCTTACCAGCTGCTTTAGGAGCGGTAGCACCTACAGGAATAGTCCAAGCTCTTACTTCTTTAGGACCACCAGTAAAGAAAGTTTGAAGGCCAAGTAGTTTATAGCCAGCACGAATTACGCGGTTAAGTCCTGGTTCAGAAATTCCAAGTTCTTGCATGAATTCGTTACGATCTTCATCTTCCATTGTTGCAAGATCCGCTTCTGTTGAAGCGCATACTGGTACTACAACCGCACCTTCTGCTTCAGCGATCTTGTTTACAACATCGAGGAAAGGATTGTTGGTAAAGCCATCTTCAGCAACGTTAGCTATGTACATAGTTGGCTTTAATGTTAAGAAACCACATTCACGAACAAGTAGTTTTTCTTCTTCTGTGAGACCTAAAGTTGAGAGTTTTTTACATTCATTAAGAACTGGCAGACATTTCTTCAATACGTCAGATTCTTTAATGGCTTCTTTATCTCCGCCTTTGGTTTTACGTTCAAGACGTTTTAAAGCTTTTTCACAGCTATCAAGGTCTGCTAATGCCAATTCGGTGTTTATAACATCGATGTCATTTGCAGGATCGATCTTGTTATTAACATGAATAATATTTGGATCTTCGAAGCATCTTACAACATGTGCAATTGCATCAGTTTCTCTGATATTCATTAAAAATTGATTACCGAGACCTTCACCTTTAGATGCACCTTTTACGAGGCCTGCTATGTCTACAAATTCCATTGTTGTTGGAACTATTTTTTGTGGGTGATCGATATCAGCAAGTGCTTGTAGACGAGGATCTGGTACAGGAACTATACCTGTATTTGGCTCGATGGTGCAGAAAGGGAAGTTTTCTGCAGCTATTCCTGCTTTGGTTAAAGCATTGAACAAGGTGGATTTACCTACATTAGGAAGTCCTACTATACCGCAGTTAAAACCCATTTATTACTCCTTATATCGCTTTGAAACTGTTTAGACGATTTGTTGCATGGGCTAAGTCCTGTTTGAAGATCATCTCCATACAGGTAACAGCCTCATCCAATGCGGCATCAATTAATTCTTTTTCTTTTGGTGCTGGTTTACCAAGTACAAAATTGACAATGTTACCTTTGACTGCTGGTTTACCTGTTCCGATTCTGAGTCTGTGAAAATTCTGTTGATTTCCTAGACAAGCAACGATGCTCTTTAAACCATTATGGCCACCAGTGCCACCACCATTCTTCAGCTTTACTGTTCCAGGTGGAAGATCTAATTCGTCATGAAGCACCAAAATTTCATCAGGTTGAATTTTGAAAAAATTAGCTATTGCAGCAACACTTTTACCACTCAAATTCATGAAGGTTACTGGAAAAACCAATCTAACTTCTTGATTGCAAATTATTCCTTTGCCAACTTCACCAAAGTACTTTGGTTCTAATCTTAAAGATATGTTATTTCTATCGGCAAACATCCTAAGAAGGTTATACCCCATATTGTGGCGGGAATTATCATATTCCGGACCGGGATTTCCTAGGCCTGCAATGAGCTTTATTGACATATGCGGAATACCGTAACGTTAGTTATCTTTTGAAAAAATGCTTAGCTTAATTGAACAGGTAGATCTTTACTAGTTCTAACAATTTCATTTTTTTCATTAAGGTAAACTAGTGTTGGTTTGTGTTTAGCAACTTCATCTTCATTAAAGATGCCGTAGGCACAAATAATTACGCGGTCTCCAACACAAGCCATACGTGCGGCTGCGCCATTTAGAGAGATGATTTTAGATCCTCTTTCTGCAGCGATTGCATAGGTGTGGAATCTAGCACCATTTTCTACTACGTAAATATCGATCTGTTCATGTTCTGCAATACCAGCAGCATCAAGTAGATCTAAATCTATGCCACAGGAGCCTTCGTAGTTAAGCACTGAATGGGTAACTCTAGCCTGATGCAGTTTACTTCTTAATAAAATTCTCTGCATTTTTATTTTTCACTACCTCCTCTATACGTACGCGTAGCTTTTTTTATTCACAAGGTTTACAAAATTGCGTCCATTATAACTGATCATCATGTGATCGGTAGCGATTTTTTTTTAGACAAAAAAATGCCTACGTTTTTGAAAAAGCATAGGCATCCTAGAAAAAATATTTAGCTTCGCTTATTTATGAGCTACAACATAATTGTCGATTAAACGTACTTTACCGAGATATGCAGCCACTAAAATAACTACTTTTTCAGATTTTGCGATATCAGGACTTAAGGTATCAGCATCGACAATTGTAAGATCATCGGTTTTGAAACCGCAGTTATCTAAGTTGTTAGTAGCCTCATCAATGAGAGGTTGAACATTAGCAAAATTATCCAATTGTGACATCTTATCGGCTAATTTCTTTAATTGTTCATAAAGTCTTGGTGCAATAGAAAGTTCAGCTTGGTTGAGTCTATTGTTTCTTGAAGAGAAAGCAAGACCATTTTCATGTCTTACAATTGGAATACCAATGATCTTGATTTGGAAGCTTAGGTCGCGCACCATTTCTCTAATCAATGCAATCTGTTGATAATCCTTCATACCAAAGCAAGCAATGTCTGGTTGAATAATATTAAAGAATTTAGAAACAACAGTTGCTACACCTCTGAAATGGCCAGGTCTTAAAGCACCTTCAAGGCTATTAGCCAAATCTGGAACTTCAACATATGATTGATTCTGAAGTCCAGCTGGATACATTACATCAGGGGTAGGGGTGAATACTGCATCAACACCAGCTTCTTCAAGAAGTTTTAAATCTGCTTCAAGAGTTCTTGGATAGGTTTGAAGATCTTCCGGTCTGTCGAACTGCATTGGGTTTACAAAGATAGTTACGATAACGCGTTCAGCGTTTTTTTGAGCTTCTTTGACGAGGGTAAGATGTCCTTTGTGAAGGTTACCCATGGTTGTAACAAGACCAATAGTTTTTAAATCATGTTTGTATTCTTGAACTATTTTTCTTATTTCTTCAACAGTATTTGCTATTTTCATTTTTTTTCTTCTTCTAGTTAGTATAACTGTGGGTGTCATCAGGATAAATTCCCTGCTCTACTTCACTGATGTATTTTTTAATTGCTTCAGTGACATTTCCAGTCTCTGCAAGGAAGTTTCTTGCAAATTTTGGAGTATGGCCAAGGGTCAGACCTAAAGCATCATGCATCACAAGGATCTGCCCATCTGTATTGTTTCCTGCACCGATTCCAATGACAGGAATGTGTAAAGCTTTAGTAATATCTGCACCTACATCTTTAGGTACACCTTCAATTACTAGTAAGCAGGCTCCAGCTTTTTCTACGGCTAGAGCATCTTTCATTAGAATCTCACGAGCTTCATCACTTCTTCCCTGTACTTTAAAGCCACCAAAAACATTTACTGATTGCGGAGTAAGTCCAAGGTGAGAACATACAGGAATTCCATTTCTTACGAGAGTACTTATTGTTTCTGCTAACCAAGCGCCACCTTCGAGTTTTACCACATTGGCGCCTGCAGCCATTAGTTTATGGGCGTTATGGCAAGCATCTTCAGTGTTGCTATAACTCATGAAAGGCATATCAGCGATTATGAGGGCATTAGATACACCACGAGAAACACATTTAGTGTGATAAGCCATTTCATCAATAGTTACGTTTAAGGTATCAGGCTCTCCCTTCATTGTCATTCCTAAAGAATCGCCTATTAGTATTGCTGAAATTCCAGCTTCATCAAATATGCTAGCAAAACTTGCATCATATGCTGTGATAGTGGCAAATTTTTTGTGCTCGTCTTTCAACTTTTGAAGTGTGGATGTCCTAATTGTCATTTATGCTCTCCCTTGCGCACCTTAGACAGATGGTAACTAATCTAAGATCATAAGAAATAAATCTCTGAATGATGATTGTATCTATTTCAGAGTATCAAGTTAGAAATAACCGTATCTTCTAGCTTTAAAGCAGATCAGTAAATCTGCTAACGAAATGAATTATAAACATCAATGATTGTATTATTCATTTTTTTTTATTTTATACAAACATCTATACATAATCTCATTTTTTAATAGAGGTCGATTTTCGAGCAAAGGTTATAATTCAGATAACTTTAATATTTTTAAATTTGTTTTTAAGGAGATAAGTGTGCCGATGATTTCTAAAGACAATAATGATAAAAAGGAAATAGAAGCTGTTATAGGGCTAGGTTCAAACTTAAATAATCCTGAAAAACAAATTAATGATGCAATTATTGAGATAGGTGAGATCGCAGGGGTAAAGGTTGTAAAGAAGAGTTCTCTTTTCCATTCTTGTCCCGTAGGACCTCAGGATCAGCCTGATTTTGTAAATGCAGTTATTATTGTGTCCACAAGTTTAGCCCCTGAAGTTTTATTGGATAATTTACAAAAGCTCGAACAAGATCATCGAAGAGTGCGTCTTCAACATTGGGGACCGAGAACTTTAGATTTAGATATTCTATTTTATGGAAACGAGGTTATTGCTACTGAAAGGCTTAGCGTTCCACATCCAGAAATATTAAACAGGGTTTTTGTGGTGATTCCTTTGCTAGAAATAGCACCAAACTTTACTTTGCCTAATGGGGTAGTATTAAAGAATTGTGTTAATAGTCTTCCAAAAAAAGATATGGAATTTTTAAGAAAGGTATAACCACCATTACTAAGGATGATATTTAGTGGTTTGTTATCCAAAATTTGAAATATAAAGCCCCAAAAACGTACCTTAGAGTTTTAAAAAGGTACATTTTGGGGACGTTTTGTTACCAGTTTCTAGAATTGAAGTAATTCATTACTTCTTTCTTATCAACTTTTTCGCGTTTATATTTGCTGCTTTTGTGTTTGTCAGCGTTTTTATGCGAATTAGCTTCTTTCTTTAATTTGGATTTTTTCTTTTTTGAAGAGAGTTCATTACTGTTCTTCATATTCAAAAGAGCTGTTCTGGTTCGCATATCAGGAGGAACGCAGTCTTCATATAATGAAGTCCAGTATTGAACAACATCTTGTAGTTCATTAGAAAAGAAAGCACGGTTAGTAAGGAATTCAAGACCTGCTCTGAAAATACCTTGCCATACGATATCCTCGGCATTTTTTACATCTTCTGGTGATGCCAAAATTATCTGCATTTTCCAAATATCAAGAATATCAGCTACCGCAAGTATAGGTAACTTAGTGATCAGAGACTGTCTATTGAGGGTTATTTTTCCAGCTTCTACAATTAAACGATCTCTAGGTATTGCTGCGAATTTTTTTAGTCCCTGCATTTTATAGAAGAGCTGTTCAGTTAAAGGCCACAACATCATCGCATATAAGAAATGTGGCATGTTCCTCTTGCCTTCTACAAAACGTTCATCAGAATTTTCTAGTGAATGTCTAACGAAGTTAAAAAAGTTTCTGTCTTTAAGTAGAGGTCCCATATCTGTGAGTAACCAACTCATCACATGGTCGTGCATTAACAATTCAAAACTTTTAGCGCCGTGTCCTGTTAAGAATAGCTTATTAAACTCTTCAAACATTCTGCTAGAGTTTATTTGTGTTAGAAGAGGAATAGTCTCAGGAATGGCATCCTTGGTTCTTTGAGTAATATGGAAACCCAATTTTGCTGCAAAACGGTAGGCTCTAATAATTCTTACGGGATCTTCGTGAAATCTGTGTTCTGGGTTACCGATAATATCAATATTTTGATTTATTAAATCGTAAAGGCCCCCATGAAAATCATGGATTTCATTCTCGAAAGGTGAATAGTAGAGTGCATTAATTGTTAGATCTCTACGAATTGCATCATCTTCTAAACTTGTGCCGTATTCGTTATCTCTTAAGATCATGCCACTGGTGGATACTTGTGAATTATTATCCGCATCGTCATAAGGCTTTCTAAAAGTAGCTATTTCAATAATTATGTTTTTGGGATAAATAGCATGTACGAGACGGAATCTTCTGCCGATGATTCTGCAACGTCTTATGGCTACTTTTACTTGATCTGGTGTGGCATTGGTGACTACATCAAAATCTTTTGGCTTCTTCCCGAGAATAAGGTCTCTAATTCCACCGCCAACAAGATAAGCTTGGTAGCCTTTAGAATGAAGTTTTTTAAGGACATCAAGCGCTTCAGGAATAATATCCTTTTGATTTATCATATCACCAGGAAGTACTAGATGGGCTGAGCCTTCCTTTACAGCTCTTGCTTTATATTCTTTTGCAAGTTCTGCTTTATCACTGAATGAATTTAAAATAGTACACCTCCAAGAGTGTGTCTTTAATTATTTCGAAATCAGTGCCTTTCGGTTGTTGATTTCTTCTTATTTTCCTAAGGAACTAGGATTAAGATTTAAAGTGGTTAGTGAGATCCACTTTCCGTTAGTAACGGACCTATTCATAACGTGGGTACAATTATCTTCTTTTGCGTACCCCTAATTTAACGGTGTGATATTATCATAAGGCATTCTTTTTATCAAAGATAGGCTCTTATGAGTATTAGGTAACGATTTTGCCTTCGTGGGGAATTTTATTTAAATCAAAATGTTTTACGGCATAAGAGATAATATTTTCGGTGCTTTCGTGTTTTAAGAAGTTTTTTTCCTCTTCATTCGTTACTTGTCCTAAAAATTCTAAAGTTTTTACAAGTACTGCGGATTTATCCTTGATATTTACTGGTTCTGCATGATTTTGTTTAGATAATTTTAAATTATTCGCTTGGAGTGCTAAAGGCAGGTGTAAATAATCAATTTTGCTCGCATTTAACACATTTCTGAGCTCTTCTTGAGCAAATGTATCATATAACAAGTCCTGGCCTCTAACGATTTCAGTAACACCTGAAAAAATATCGTCTGTTACCGAGGCAAGGTTATAGGCAAAAAAGCCATCTCCACGTTTTAAAATAAAATCTATATTAGAATCAGAGCTATTAAATGTTATTTTGCCAAGTAAGTTATCGGTAAATTCATGAGGAAGGTTAGTGCTATAAAATCTAACGTTTTTCCCAGGTTCTATTGGTGCCTTTTTAAGGCGACATTCTAAAGGGTGTTTGAAATTATTCTTTTTGATTAGAGCTCTAGTGCAACTACATCCGTAGGCTCTTTCTTGGGAAATTATTTTATTTAGAATTTCTTGATAATAGTCAGATCTCTTACTTTGTACGAGTATGTCCCCGTCCCAATTGAGAGAAAATTCTTCTAATGTTTTGATTATGCTATCTGTATATTCAGGCTTCGAGCGTTGACCATCAACATCTTCGATTCTTAAAAACCAAAACCCGCATTTACTACGGGCTCTAAGATAGCTACCTACAGCTGTAACAAGAGAACCAAAGTGCAGATGCCCACTAGGTGTTGGAGCAAATCTGCCTTTGTACATTAAGAAATGAAACCTTGTTTTTCTTTCTTTTCTCTTTGTTCTTTACAGTTAATGCAAAGATCTGCAGTTGGTCTTGCTTCGAGGCGCTTAATTCCAATTTCTTCGCCACAATCTACGCAATAACCATAATCGTCTGTATCAAGGAGTTTGATGGTTTTTTCAATTTTCTTGATAAGTTTTCTTTCACGATCACGCATTCTTAATTCGAGAGAAAATTCTTCTTCCTGAGTTGCACGGTCATTGCTGTCAGGAAAGTTTGCAGTTTCACTGTTCATGTGATCAACAGTGCGGTTAACTTCGGAATGAAGGTTATCGCGCCAAGCCTCAAGAATTTTTCTGAAATGAGCCTTTTGATTGTCATTCATATATTCTTCGCCTGGTTTAACCTCGTAAGGGTTAACACCAGCAATTGCCAAAGGACTGAGCTCAGATGCTACTGATTCTTTTTCGCTCATAATAGACTCCCGATAATGAAGTATGCTGTGCGTACTTTATATGGCGTAACAACACATTCTAAAACAAAGAGGCAATCATAATGGCCATAACGGATACTTGACTGTCCTCAGCTAAGCAAGATCCTTTATTATATGCATGTATTTGCAATGAATTCCATATTTTTTTACAGAGCAGAGTTTTAATGTGCGTAAACGCAAACTTTTTTGCCAATAAGTGATAATTTTAAGGAGCAAACATTCGATACCATGTTGAAATTGCAGTGATAGCGCCCGTGTGATATATTGCGTTCAAAAATTATCCGTAAAGAAGATGTTGGAATTTATTGTCTAAACGTTTGATGTGGGAATCTTGATAGTTCATGGATCCGAAAAATAATTTCTTTGCTGATTTAGCAAAAGATAAGACATCAAAAGACCGTGAGTCTTTAAATAAGATGAAGTCAAATTCAAATAAAACAAACACCAAAGAGAAAAAGAGCCTTAAAAGAAGATTGCTATGTTTATTTGCAAAACTCTTTTTGGCAGGGATAGTTGTTTTTATTATGGTTACTTGTTACTTCTATATGCAAGTGACTTCAAGTAGCTTAAACGGTACAAGAAAATGGGAAACCCCAGCTATTGTTTATAGTCGCCCCTTAGAATTAACTTTTGATCAAAACCTTACTTTTGATCAAATATTAAATGAGTTAAAGCTACTCAAATATAGACAGTCAAACAACCCTATAAAGCCTGGCGAATATAAATTTAATAATTCAAAAACCAAATTGGTAATTATTCGCAGACCTTTTAATTTTTCAGATGGTTTCGAAGATAGAAGGCCAATATTAATAGGTTTTTCAGGTAAATATATCAGTAGTATTAAAGATGCCGATACTCAGGAAGACATTGCATATGTCCGTCTAGATCCTGTTTTACTAGATCGTATTAGTGATAATGGAGAAGAAGACAGAATTGTTGTGTCTTTAAAAGAAATCCCAGAATCATTGATTAAAACCTTAATCTATGTTGAGGATCGTAATTTTTATAGCCATTTCGGCATAAATCCTTTAGCTGTTATGAGAGCAGTTCTCGTAAATTTGAAAGCAGGTAGGACGGTTCAAGGCGGTAGTACTTTAACCCAACAGCTCGTGAAAAATTATTTTCTATCCAATGAAAGAAGTTTTGATAGAAAGATTAAAGAGCTATTTTTGTCTATAGCCGTAGATGCCAGATATGACAAAGATACTATTCTCGAAATGTATTTGAATGAAATATATCTTGGCCATAGCACTCATGATATTTATGGCTTTGGTTTAGCGTCTTATTTCTATTTTGGTGTTCCTGTTAGTGAGCTTTCTTGGGATCAAGTAGCGCTTTTAGTAGGTATGATAAAAGGTCCATCTCTTTATGATCCAAGAAGAAACCCCAAAAAGGCTCTTGAAAGACGTAATCTAGTTTTACGACTTATGGTTGATGCGGGAGAGTTAACCCTGGAACAATGCGAAAAATATAGCAAAAAACCACTAGGTGTAATTGATAAAAAAGAACTTCGCACCTTGCAGTTACCTGGCTATATGAGCTTTGTTAGAAAAGAGCTCCGTGAAAAGTTAGGTGAGGATTATTTGTCTCATCCAAGCATGGAAATCTTTACCAGTCTTGATCCGCAAGTACAGCAAGCCGTTGATGCTACAGTTAGAGAAGTAATTCCAGAGTTAATGAAACAGAGAAAACAGAAGAATCTTCAGACTGCAGTAGTAGTTAGTAACTGGCGTGTAAGTGAACTTATGGCTCTTGCTGATAGTAGAGATCCTTCATACCCTGGTATGAATCGTGTAACTAATGCTAAACGTCAAATTGGTTCCCTTGTTAAGCCAGCTGCGTATCTTACAGCTCTTGATAATGGTTGGCATCTTGGTAGTGCCGTTCACGATGCACCATTAACAGTAAAATTAAGAAATGGTCAGACTTGGTCTCCACAAAATTTTGATCATAAATTTAAAGGTTGGATTCCACTATATAAAGGTTTTGCTGAATCTCGCAATGTTCCTATGGTTAGAGTAGGTATGGATTCTCGAGTAGGAGTTTCCAAGGTCGTTAATACACTCAAGTATTTAGGAGTAAAGGAAGATATTCAACCAACTCCAAGTATTCTATTAGGATCTGTTGCGATGACTCCTTTTGAAGTAAATCAGATGTACTCAACTATAGCTAACGAGGGACTATATAGACCTTTGTCTGCAATTAGATATGTCCGTTCTGAGTCTACAAATATTATCTACGACCGCCATGCCAACTTGGATGGAAAGCAGGTTTTGGACCCTAGAAGTGCCTACCTAGCAATATACGGAATGACTGTGGTAACACGACAAGGAACTGCGCGTTCAGTAGGGCAACAATATCCGAAGACTGTTCTTGCTGGTAAAACAGGAACCTCAAATGATTCAAGAGATTCTTGGTTTAGTGGTTTTGACAACAATACCTTATTCACAGCTTGGATTGGTAACGATGATAACAGTTCTACTAACCTTACTGGTGCTACAGGATCTCTTAAGCTGTATGACAGATTTTTAAAGAAATACCGCCCAATATCATTGGATCTCGCGCAACCAGAAGGTATTACCTTTGTGAATTTTGATTCTGAAGGATACATCATAGGGGCTGATTGCACTGATGTGAGCAATTATGTGAGATTGCCAGTTAGAGAGGATATGATTAGGGGAGATCAAGAAAAGAACTGCGACGTTTATGTCCCTGAAGATACCGAGACTAATATTTTAGAAAGCCTCTTTAACTAGTTTCCACCAATATGCATTACCAACACCACTCCTTTAAGAAGTGGTGTTTTGTTTTTTCTCAAAAACCTATGCGATCTTTAGAATTAAAAGAGTGAATTTATAGATAAGATCAAATTTTGTAGATTTTAACTTTCTCTTGCTGTGATAGAATTACAACATTGTTAATGGTTTTTTCACGTAGTACGATAGAATATGTATTTGGCAGAGTTTGAACAGCTGAAAAAAATAGGGCAGCCTCAAGACAAGCATCCTATTTCTAGTGCCAAATCTAGTGGATTATCGCCAAATAATCCCAATAATCGTCCGCAAATGGATGTGAATGTCAGTGCTGCGTATTCATATCTTAGTGTACTTACTAGAGAGCAAGGGCATCTTCCTCAAGAGATAGCTGACGCTCAATCCTCTTTACAAAGACATATTGCGACTTTAGCAAGCGATCCTGAACGCGCTCAGAACGCCAATCCCACACCAGAGCAAAAACCTCTCCTTGATCTTGTAAGCAGAATTTTGTTACGTGATTTGGATCTTCAAGAACAGGTTGCCACAAGCCTTACTAGTAGATCCCATGTGGTAAAAACCTCAGAAGCAGTTGATGAATTAAAAAGTTACGTAGGGACTTTGCCAAGAGTATTCCAAGAAAGTAATGAACCTGGTCGCGCACTTATGCGTTATTTGTGCGAAATAATGGTTAATTATTCCACTAACGATAATATTTCTCCTGCTACAACTAGACAGTTAGCGAAAGAAAAGATATTTGCACCTGAAGGTACTTTGACACAAAAAGGGGCTCATATCCTGTCTAAACTTTTAGATGCTACCGTAGAATTTATCCGTGAAAACCAACCGGACGTTATTGCGAGTTTAGGACGTGAAGGGGTACAGGTTTTATCGTATTCAGATAGAAAAGCCGCCTTATCAAGTTTCTTAGAAAGAGCTGTTTCCTCGTTATCAGATGATGCAATTGTAAAATTAAGCCAAAATGAAGATCCTTCTTTTGAAGATGAAGTCAGTAAAGAGATGGCTATTAGAGTCAAGGATCTTATCAAGAGAGCTGCTGAAATAGCAAAAGAAGGAAATTTAATAACTTCAGAAGATCCAGAAGTTACAACAGCTTCGGAACTTAAAAATGCATCTGAGGCAGATATTTTAGCTTCTCAGTCAGAGGGTAATGAACTTACTCCTGAAGAAATAATGACGAAACAAAAAGTCGCTGAGCTAGCTAAAAGACTTGCTGTTCAAGCTAAAGAAATTAATACTGCGCCAACGTCTACTACTACAGAAAGTACTGATGTTAATGCCAAAAGCTCAGATAACGTAATGAGAGAAGCTGTAGCAGAGACTTTGACTGAGGCAATAAAAAACACTTCTGATGAAGATTTGAATGATGCAAGAAACATAAAATCTGACATCGATCTGCAAAAAGAATTTGAAAAATTTAGAGATGAAGAAAACTCTGGTGGTCGTAGCAATATAAACGATCCCGAAACTCTGAAAATAACAGAGATGCTGTCATCCGCAGCAGCGGCAGCTAAAGCTAATGAAATCATGGGAAATACAAATAACTCTGAAATTCCATTAGACATGCCGAAGATTATTAATGATCAAATACCCGATGAAGTTGTAGAGAGTGTTGTAGTTCCAAATTTAGAGGCATCAGAAGCATTAGATTCTTCCACTACTCCTGTAAACTCAGGAGTAGCTCAAGATACTGAAGGTGAACCATCTTTATATCCAAAAAATAAACAGATTAATGCTGTGTTTGATATGTTAAATACAGCACTTAATGAAGGTGCATCTCCAGACATTGTGGAAAAAACAGATACAACTATGCCTGCTGTTAATGAAGAACCTGTTTTAAATACGGATCTTCCAGATGATCTTAATACTCTAGCCCCAAATGCTAATGAAAACGAGCAGGTATTATTAAATATTCCTGTGGATGCTGAAAACCCAGAAATGGATTTTTCAGATGATTTATCAAAAATGAATAATCCACAGAATGTTGTACCAGATGTATTAAATGTTATTAATGATGCTGTTGATAACCCTGTTGATAACATTGTGGTTAACAATGATGAACCATTGACACCAAATGTTCAGACCTCTGTGGTTACTGAACCTGATGAATCCTTAGTCAAAGAATTCAACCAAGTAGTATCAGATGCGGACATGTTACGAAATGAAAGCCCGATAACTTTTGATGAAGTTGTAAAACCTGTTAATAACGGTACTGCTAGCAGTGGAATTCCACAAGAAGTATCACAAGTAGATGATTCGTTTGATGCTACAAATAATGGAAAGTTAGCAAATCTTGAAAAAAATGTAGCATCTTTAGCAGAGCAAGAAATCAATAATCCTGCAAATGCGAGTGAAGAGCCGATTTTCCCTAAGGATCAAGCACTAGACAATAGCAATGTAGCAACCAATGAAGGCTCTGAAGAAACGGGTGAAGAAAAGAAAGGTATCTTAGCTCGTTTTACAAGTTTTATTGGTCGTGGTGCCAAGGTTGCTCCTCAACAGGTTCAAGCTAATCCCGAACCAGTACCTCTCCAAAATGTTAAAAATGTAACAATGGAAGGGTTAATGCGTTCATTCAGTAGCATTGCTGGTAACAATAACGTAACTCCTGAAGTTAGGCAGATGGCTTCTTCAATTCATGATGCAATGATGAATCCTCTAGGAGACCTTCAAGCTGTTTCAGAATGGTTAGGATTTATGAACGCTCCGTTAAGTGCCACTGGCTCACGTGCTCAAAGTATGCAACAGTGGGCTTTAATGCTTCTGTCTATAAGATTCCGTCAACTGGGCAAAAATATTGAAAAATTTAGCCATACAGAATCTTTTAAAGAGATGCTGAAAAATATTGCAGCTGGAAGTGATGATAATTGGTCATCTGATGCTCTTAAACATACCCTCACTCAAATAGAAAGATTGCAACAAATGAGTCAGGATGATGATATTCCTGGTTTGCCATCATATATTCCTCTACCACCATCGTATGAAGAAGGTCGTGAAGGAGGATTACTGATATCTCACGAAGATAATGCTGATAACGAAAGAGAATGGCACCTGAGTTTCTTTTTTGAACTTCCTGATCTTGGACCTTTACAAATACGTGCCGCATTAAAGGTACCAGAATTAAAGGTAAATATAGTTACTGAAAAATTAAAAGCTTTAGAAAAAATAAAATCGACTTCGGAAACTTTTAGAAAACATTTGTCTGATTGTGGTTTTGATGTTTCTTCGATCTCATCACGTATGGGAACAATTTATCCACCACATTCCTCATCACAAAATATAAAGGAAAGTAGTCACTCTTCTTCTAATAACGATGTCTTGTCTGTGAATATATGAGGGTTTAATGAAAGAAACAGAACACGAACAATCAGCGATAGCCCTTAGATATCGACAAGACCAAGATACTACTCCTGTTGTTACAGAAAAGGGCACTGGCAAAATAGCTGATGATATTATAAATATGGCAAAAGAGCTTGGTATTTATGTACATAAAGATCCAGTTCTTTTTAAGCATCTTGAAAATTTAAAAGAAGGGGATAAAATCCCAACTCCGTTGTTTTTAGTAATTTCAGAAATAATTGCATATTCATATTATTTACAAGGAAAAACACCAGAACGTTGGAGAGATGCTGATGGTGAACATATTCGTACGAAAATATAAATATATTTGTAATATAATTTTTCCTAAGTTTTTTCTAAGATTTCAACGTTGTATGAATGTGCATAAGAATATGATTTAAGAGACAAATATGAAAAAGACAATATCCACATTATTGCTACTCGGTAGTATCAGTTTTTTGTATTCAAATGCTGCTGAAGCTTCACATTCATCTGTAAATATCATGTCTCCTAGATCAACAGTGAATGTATCTAAAGACTACACTTATGGTTATCAATACCTTCCAGGGGATACGTTAGATGTCTATGAAACAGCTAACCGAGAAATTGGCTGGAAAGTTAACTATGAATTTTTAGATAAAAACTTTCTTAGACCTGTATCTGTAGCATATAGAGATTGGGTGCCAGAAGCTATTCGTACTTGTTTATACAACATAAACCAAAATCTTAGAGAGGTTAACAATACTGTTAACAATGCTTTGGTTGGTGAGTTTGCTGATAGTGGTATTAGTGCAGGGCGCTTTTTGATAAATTCAACTATTGGCCTCTGTGGCTGTTTTGATGTCGCCCAATATATAAATCTCGAAAGAAAGAGAATGACCATGTCTACCGTTTTAGGTAAATGGGGTGTAGATCAAGGTGCTTATGTATCAATACCTTTCCTTGGTGTCGGTACTTATAGAAGCTACATAGGCGACACCATTGATACTATCTATTTTCCGTTCTCATATTTTCCTTTCTGGGCTAGTGTAGGTTTTTGGGCTCTTAATGGAGTTGATTCACGTTCTAGATTATTGGATCAAGATGAGGTAGTCGCTAATTCATTAGATCCATATGTACAAACAAGAGATTTCTATCTCATGTATGAACAAAATCTAGTAGCTAAAGGAAGTGCTCCAAGTGCAACTTCAAGTGAAACCAGTAAAGAACAAGTCAATCTTGATGAATATCTTGATGAAATTGATGAATAATCTAATGGTGTGTCATGTCTGATAAATTAGAACAAATAAGAGCTGAAATAGATAAAACAGATGGTGAACTCATTAAGATTTTATCTAAAAGACTGCAGTTGGTAAAAGAAGTTGGCCAAATAAAAAGTGAATGTGGCGTACCGGTATACGTGCCTGAACGTGAGAGCGCCATGATTGCAAAACGTAGAGCCGATGCAGAAAAAGAAGGCGTTAGCCCGGATTTAATTGAAGATATTTTAAGACGTTTTACAAGAGAATCTTATAGCCTTGAAGGTGCGGGATTTAAATGTGTAAATTCTAATATCAAAAAGGTTGTCATTATTGGTGGCCGTGGAGGAATGGGGAGAATTTTTACTAAACTCTTCCGTGACTCTTCATATAACGTTGAAGTTATGGGGCACCGAGATTGGGATAGAGCTCCAGAAATCTTCAAAGATGCAGGCTTGGTAATTGTTTCAGTACCTATTGATAAAACTCCTGAAGTTATTAGAAAATTAGATTTCCTAAGTCCTGATTGTATCTTAGCTGACTTTACTTCAACTAAAAGCATGCCTTTAAAAGAAATGCTGGCAGTGCACAAAGGTCCTGTTGTAGGTCTACACCCGATGTTTGGGCCTGATATTTCTTCATTAGCAAAGCAATTAGTTATTTGGACCAATGGTCGAGAAGAAGATAAAAGCATTTGGTTGTATGAGCAGATGAAACTTTGGGGAGCTCATATCTATAAAGTTTCAGCAGAAGAACATGATAATTCAATGAGATATATTCAAGCTCTTCGCCACTTTACAACTTTCTCATATGGAGTTTTCCTAGCTAATGAGAAACCAAATCTTGATACTTTAATGGCTTTATCATCACCAATATACAGAATGGAACTTATGATGGTCGGAAGACTGTTTGCTCAGGAACCTTCTTTGTATGCTGATATCATTTTGTCATCGGTAAAAAATATTTCGGTGATTGAGAAGTATCTAAAGACCGTAGTAGAACAGATCGAGCTTCTCAAAAAAGGCGATAGAGAAGGATTTATAGAACGTTTCAAATTAGCTAAAAACTATTTTGGTGAATATGCAGATACTTTTCTTGAAGATAGTAGAGAAGTTCTTGCCAAAATGCATGATTCTAAAATAATTTAAATTCCAAATGGGGTTAATATGAGTGACTCTTCAAGTTCAGTTGTAAAGAAATTAGCTATTGTTGCGGGGGCTGTGCTTGCCACTGGTGTGGTTTGTGCTTACCCTGCAGCCGTTTATTATGGAAACCGTGTTTATGATGCGGAAATTCAAAAATTTGTAGAAAGTAATAAAAATATTACTTACACAGAATTAGAAAAGAGTTATTCCTCAAGAACTGGTGTTTTTAAAGTTAAGTATTTAGATAAAGAATTTGTGTTAAATTCCAAAACTAACTTTGGTGTTAGTGGCGTAACAACAGTATTTACACCAGATAATAATTCCTCAGGAATGCAATACGTTAAAGAACAAATTGGCTACACTCCAGATTTTGAAGCTGAATTGTCATATTCGATTCTTGGAGACCAATTAAGCACCAATACCCAGTTAAAGCCAGGAAAATTCAAGATAAACGATTTGGATTTTGAATGCGAATACGATAAGGCTATCCTTCACAGTAAAGTTGCTAGAAAAGATCTTGTGAAGGCTACTCCGGATGCTATTTTTGCCGCTATTAGAGCTGGAAAGGGCTTCTATGATTATGAATTAACAGAACCTAGCATTAAATGTAATTCTAATGAGCTCAATATTGATAATATCAAGCTTACTGGAAAGCTTGTATCTTATAACATTCCTGTTTTTTCAGAGCTTAAAGTAGATGGTATCAAAGTTCACTCAACTGAAGAATACGGAATAAAGAACCTAACTTATTCAACAGACACTTTAAAAGGTGATAATGAAACCTACGGTTCACGTTCAATATTTAAGATTTCGGAAATCAATATTCCAGATTTTATTTCAGGTTCTGAAAATAAGTTATTTAAAAATTTAAATGTTGATGTAACTCTAGAAGATTTAAGCCGTGAAAATTTCTTACTTTTTTCTGATTATCAAAATGCTTTAGGTAATAGTGAAAAACTAGAGAATGTTAACCTAAAACTGAAAGTTTCAGATATCTCCGTAGAGCACAATAACGGTGTTCTCAAAATAAACGGAAATCTTGCTGGTGTTACTAGCAATTTTGAAGGCTTTGACGCTAATATCCATGCTTCAGTAACCAAGCCATTTGTGGATGGACTAAAGTTAGGTGAGTTTTTGAAGATTGGTAAGATGATGGGCTACATCAACAGTTCCGATGATAATCTTTACGAAAGTAACCTCGTGAAAAAAGCCGATAAGATTATAATTAACGGTAAAGATCTCAAACTTTAGTTTTAGACCTTAACTCAGATAATAAAAAACAGAGTAATTTGAAACCCTAATTTTGCTACTTTTTATGTTACTAGCCGATAATGCAAATTAGAAATAAAATAGAGTTGGTCAAGAGAAGTTC
>CAVGFV010000084.1:0-34664 GCA_963628765.1 Succinimonas sp. | reverse complement strand
AGAATGGTCAATTAAAGTATCGTTTTTATTGTCAACGTCTAAATACGTACTACAAAGGTTATGTAGAATAAATTTTTAATTTGTCTTCGTATCTATAACGATACCCATTCCAACCACAAAGATTTTATAAAAAATTTAAGTCCCATTCCCTTAATTAAATTAAATCAGATATGGCTGACTTAAAATCGTACAACATTTTATAACCATTTTTTGATTCAGCTTGCATCTTCGCTCCAGATATATTGGTCGAAGTCATAAGTTTTCTTACTCTTGCAGGGTGAATTCCTATTTTTTTATTGAAAAAAGGCATTAAAATATATGAAATAAACAATAAAAAGAAGCTTGGAATAACTATTGTCTTTCTTGATATATGCAGTTCTTCTTTTATTACTTCACATATGTTTTCAACTGAATAGGCTGGCTCATATGTGCAATTATAAGTAGTAGTACCTGGCACTTTATTTGACAGCAAGCAATACACAATAAAGTTAACAAGTTCTTTTACATAAATACAAGCCTTTATGGTATCCTTCCTTCCTGGATAAAAGAAATAGTTACCTTTTAAAGCGTTAATCATTCTCGTAAAATTACCATTTTCTCCTAGACCAAATACAACACCAGGTCGGAAGATAAACAAAGTTCTCTTATTTTTGTCATTTAATTGCCATTTTTCTTGAATGTTTTCTGCAATAACCTTACTAACTCCATAGGCTGAATTTGGCATTAAAACAGAACTATCTTCGAATTTTTTATCTTCAGATGCTCCATATACAGCAATTGAGCTTGTGAAAAATATTTTTTTGATATTATGTTTCTCTGCAAAATCCACGATATTTTGAGCTCCTTTAATATTCGTATTGAAATATTCATGAGCTTCGTAACCTGGAGTTTTATGAATCGCTGCCAAATTAAAAATTACATCATCATCTGTGCTTTTATAATCAAAGGCAATTTTCTCTCTAACATCTGTTTGAACATAAAAAACATTTTTTTTGGCTGTGGTATCAATTCTAGGCTTCACTAGATCTAATATATAAATATTATCATTTGCGCCTACAACTTCATCACAAAGCCTTTGAACCAAATACGTTCCTATAAATCCTGAGCATCCAAATAATAAATAATTCATTGCTAATCCAAAATTTTATAAATCCATTGAAATTATCAATAAGAGTCATTATGCAAAATAACAACCTTTACTGTTTTTAATATTATTTTTAAGTCATTTACAAGTGACCATTCTTTTATATATTTTCGATCGAGCGAAACAACTTCATTAAAATCAGTAATAGTGCTTCTTCCACTAACTTGCCATAATCCAGTTATACCTGGTTTGATAAACAATCGTGATTTGTGAAAAGAGCTATATTTTGCCCATTCATCAATTGTTGGTGGTCTAGTACCTACAATTGACATATCTCCTTTAAGAACGTTAAAAAACTGCGGAAATTCATCTAAACTTAACTTTCTTAAAAAAGCGCCTATGCCTTCTTTATGAGTACCATCTTCAAGTATTCTATTTCCTATAATTCGAGGATCAAACTCCATCTTAAACATTAACCCACTTTTTATTAAATTTTGATCTTCTAAATCCTTTTTGCGGGCATCTGCATCAACGTACATCGTACGAAATTTATACAACTTAAAGATTTTTCCATGAATGCCAACACGATTCTGCGTATAAAATATTTGTCCTGGTGAGTTTAGATAAATAAGTGGAGCAATAAATACAAATAAAATACAGGTAATAAAACACCCAACTAAAGCACCAATGATATCTATAGTTCTTTTCAGATAAAAATCAGTATAGTTCATATAGTTTAATGTTGTTGTTATAGTTATATATGAGCCAAATTTATTAGTCACTTGTTTTAAGTTCTTTCTATAAAAAGAATTAGTTAAAGCAAAATGCACAGTACTACCACAATAAGTCAAATCTTCTAAGATTTTAGATAATTTCATAGGAATTTTATCTGTTAATACTAAAGCTTCTTCAACCCATTGCTCATTTATATAATTCGTGCATGAGTCCAATGAACCCATTTCTATTTTTTTTGAAAAGTCATCATTATTTTGATTTATAGAACCATCCACACTACTGATAGGTTCTTCATTTATGATAAATATTTTTTTGATATCGTAATCAGAAAAACTTCCTGAATAATAATCTTTCCTTAAAGAGTCATAAAGGTTTAAATCTGTAATAATTATCAATGATTTTTTTAATTTCTTATTTTTTAAAAAAGTTAAATATACATGTTTATAAATCGATAAAATTAAATATCCGTAAACGATATAAAACACTGGAAAATAAATAAAAATGATTACTCTTGAGTATTCAATACCTTGTTTTGTTCCAAAAATATAAAATATTGTTAAAGAGTTAATTAACAACAGCTGTTTTACGTTTGAACTCAAATTATTGAAATAACTATCAGTTTTATATTTATTAAAGAAGCCGAATATTATAAAAAACAGTATCCATATTAGCGACATTATGATCGATATATCATAATATTTCTCGTTCTCATAAATTAAAGATTGATCTATGTGGATATAGTAAGAGGATATTAAAGATAAATGTAACGAGACCAAACTCAAAATTAAAATATCTAAGTTTGAAATCCAACCGTGAGTTTTTCTATAAAACATATCATGGAACTTTATGGTAATAATTAAACATTATAGTTCTATGAATAGCTTGCTTATTCTCAAACCATAAAATTTAAAATAAACAAGCATATTCAACAAATTATTTTTGTAATACAAAACTTTTACAGTTTCCAAATTATCACATAAAGTAAACTGATAAATTTGTTTAGCAACGCATAAAACACAATATTTATGGCTGTAAACTATTATACTCCACAGCTCTTCCCTGCAGGTTTATATACCTTAATGTTTCTATACCCTCTCTCAAAAAATACTTCGGCTTGAGTTCTACTCATAACTCCATTAGCACAGTAGAAAAGGTAAGTTTTACTCTGATCAAGTTTTGGAAATTCTGTAGACATCTTAAAAAATGGAATTTTGAGTACTTCTACAGGAGCCTCCAAAGGTGCATCAAAGGCTTCATCAGGAGCGCGAACATCAATTACGATATCATTAGGACCTGTTACCGGAGTTTCTTCTACATCGGAATCGCCTTTAGCCTCTAAAGGAATATCTCTAATATCCATTACAGCTGAAGCTTCCGCTGCTTTATTCACAAGATCGAGAGTAAGCTTCGCTTCTTCCTCTTGAACCTCTTTAAGATCGGCAGCAATGGTTGGACGATCAGAAATTACACCGCAGTATTCCGGCATGCTTTCTGCAAATTGAGCGGTTCCTATTTCGCGACACTTATCAATAATGTCTTGCTTATCGCTAACAATTAAAGGTCTCAGAATTAAAGTTTTAGTAACTTCATCGATAACACTTAAATTGGTAAGGGTCTGACTAGATACTTGGCCTACACTTTCGCCTGTAACCAAAGCTTTGGCGCCGAGCTTTTCGGCAATAAGAGCACCAGTACGCATCATCATACGTTTTAGAATAACGCCACGCATACTATGATCAACTTTGGTTAAAATTTCACCCACAATTTCGGCAAATGGTACCGTGATAAAACGTACTCTATGAGATGAGCCATAGCGGTTCCATAGGTAATAACTTTCAGCTTTAACGCCAGCTTCATGGAGATCTCCTCCCATATTAAAGAAGAGATAATGAACACGGCAACCTCTTTTCATAAAGAGGTAAGATGACACACCTGAATCGTAGCCACCTGAAATCAAACTTAAAACGTCTTCCTGGGTTGATAAAGGATAACCACCAAGACCTGTTCTTCTTTCGGTAACAAGGTAGATATCATTGTTATCAATTTCTATTTCCACCTTCACGTCAGGGTGCTTAAGATTAACACCACCGTTTTCAAAATTATCATGAAGATTGCCACCCACAAATTGTTCCACATCGATGGAAGAAAAAGGATGGGTGCCACGGCGTTTTACGCGTACGCAGAAGGTCTTGTTTTTTAAGCGTTCGCCGTAAATAGCAGCTGTGTGTTCATAAATATCTTGAAGAGAGGTAAAAGGAAACGGAGATACCGCAAGAACACTTTGGATTCCTGGAATTCTTGTTAAGTAATCCAGCATCTTTTCATTATCTGGGACTACTTCAGTTTTCTCTTCATCAACTCTCAGAATAAGTTTATCCCACTCATTACGTATCTTAAGAAAGACATTATCTCTTCTAAGAACGTTTCTAATATTACTATCAAGAATTTTGATCATACGGCGACGTACTGACTGGCTCTTGATAATTATTTCTGGGAAAAGTTTGATTATATATTTCATGAATAAAAAACCGGGAATCCCCGGTTTCCTTATCTATTGTTTTAGTAAATATTATTTGTTTTCATCATCGTGGTGATGGCAGCATTCATGTTCACCATCTTCGTCATGGTGATGACAGCATTCATGGTCATCATCTTCATCATGATGATGGCAACATTCATGGTCGTCGTCATCATCGTGATGGTGGCAACAACATTCATGTTCATCATCGTCATGATGGTGATGGCAACAGCAATCGTCATCATGCTCATGGTCAGAACAATGGCCATTTACATGAACGTGACCATGTTTAATTTCAGTCTCTGTAGCTTCTCTAACGTCGATAACATCAACGCTAAATTTTAAGGTAATACCAGCAAGTGGATGGTTACCATCAACTACAACTTCATCTCCTTTGATAGCTTTAACAATGATAGCCTTTTGGCCAGCGTCGGTATCAGCCATAAAAGAATCGCCAATATTGAGGTCCATACCTTCGAAAAGAGACTTATCAACAGTCTGTACTAAACTTGGATCACGGGTACCATATGCTTTTTCAGGAGGAACAACAACATCCACACGTTCGCCAGGTTCGTGGCCAATAAGTGCTTCTTCAAGACCTTGAACAATAGAACCATGTCCTATAAGCACCTGTAATTCGTCTTGTCCGTTGGTTGTATCTAAAACCTTGTTTTCAGTATCAGTTACTATATAGTCAATGGTAGCAACAGTATTATTCTGTATTTTCATGGAAAAAGGCCTCTAATATTTGAAAAAAGTCCCGAAAATTATAACATGCACTAGTCTTAATTTCAGAAAGCAATGGACCTTTTGCGTAAGTAGCTAAGAGCATATAATTATCAAAAATCATTATTTTCAAGGATTTCCACAGCACAATGCTAAATATTAACAACATAGAAATAACCAGGGGCGTAAAAGTGCTCCTATCTGAAGCCTCCGCTTGTGTATTTCCCAAGCACCGTGTCGGGCTAGTTGGTCGAAATGGTTGTGGAAAATCAACATTATTTGCGGCTATCAAAAATGATATCCAACCTGACAAGGGAGAAATTACCCTTCCAAAAGGATGGGTAATTGCCTCTGTAGCCCAAGAAACTCCAGGTCTTGATGAAACTGCTTTTGATTATGTTATCGATGGAGATCAAAGATACCGCACACTCGAAAAAGACATTGCCGAAGCTTCTGAAAAGAATGATGGGATAAAACTTGCGAAACTCCAAGAACAGTTTGAAGAATGTGGAGCCTATACCATTAACTCTAGAGCCGGTACTCTCCTACTAGGTCTCGGATTTTCTGAAAGTGACTTTCAAAAACCTATAAAAGATTTCTCAGGTGGTTGGCGCATGCGATTAAACTTGGCTCAAGCTCTCTTGTGTCCATCAGATCTCTTGCTTCTTGACGAACCAACCAACCACCTTGATCTTGATACCGTAATGTGGCTTGAAGATTGGCTTCGTAGCTATCAAGGTACTTTAATGATAATTTCCCACGATAGAGACTTTTTGGATAACATCTGTACTGAAATTATCCACATGGACAATCAGAAGCTTGTTACCTACACAGGAAATTACAGCACCTTTGAAAATACTAGAGCTGAACAAATCGCTTTAGAAACAGCAATATATGAAAAGCAACAAAAGAAATTGGCTCACATGCAGGCTTTTGTGGAACGCTTCCGCTATAAAGCCACCAAAGCTAAGCAGGCGCAAAGTAGATTAAAAGCTATTGAAAAGATGGAAAAGATCGCTGTGGCTCAAGCCGATTCACCGTTTTCCTTTTCATTCATGCCATCAACAGAATTACCAGATACTTTGGTAAGAATGGAAGAACTAGAAGCCGGTTATGGCGATACCGTTATCTTGAAAGAAATCAAAATGAACCTCAGTCCAGGCTCGAGAATAGGTCTTTTAGGCCGCAATGGTGCTGGTAAATCCACATTTATAAAAACCATTGCGGGCGAAATTCCACCAATTTCCGGTACCTTTTCCCTCGCTAAAGCGGTAAAAATTGGCTACTTTGCCCAACACCAATTAGATTACTTGGATGTTGATAGTTCCCCTCTTCAAATCCTCACGAGAATGGCTCCTGATAAAAAAGAGTTGGAATTAAGGTCCTTCTTGGGTGGCTTTGGTTTTTCAGGAGATAAAGCTCTTGAGAAAGTGAAGATCTTCTCTGGTGGTGAAAAGGCAAGGCTAGCTCTAGCCCTTATTGTTTGGCAAAAACCGAACCTTTTACTTCTCGACGAACCAACCAACCACCTCGATCTTCAAATGCGTGAAGCTATTGTTATGGCGCTTGAAGATTTTGATGGAGCTTTAATTGTAGTTTCCCACGATAGACATCTTCTTCGTACCACTACTGATGAATTTTATCTTGTAAGTGAAGGTAGAGTAAGACCTTTTGAGGGCGATCTCGATGATTATCATAAGTACCTTACAGAGCTAGATAAAAAGCATCGTGATGAGCTTATGGCTAAAAAAGCCCAAGAGAAACAAGAAAAAAATCAGACCGCTACTGGGGTAAAATCCAAGGAACAAAAAAGAGAAGAAGCAGCTAGAAGACAGGCTTTAAGACCACTAAAACTAGAAATTGAAAAACTAGAAAAGAAAATGGACACACTAAATTCTGAAAAGGCTGAACTTGAAGCTAAACTTGCTGATAATAGCATCTACGATGCCGACCGAAAGGATGAACTTAAAGAACTATTAAGTAAGCAGGCAACCAATCAATCTGAATTAGAAGAAACTGAAATGGTTTGGCTTGAAAAAACTCAGGAACTTGAAAATAAAGAACAAATGCTCAAGGAGGCAGACTGATGCTTAGCTATCGTCACGGCTTTCACGCTGGAAATCATGCAGATGTCCTAAAACACATTGTGCTATGTCTAATTCTTAGACATCTAAAACAAAAAGAGAAACCTTTCACCTACATCGATACCCATGCGGGAGCTGGGGCTTATGCTCTTCATAATGAATGGAGTGAAAAAACAGGTGAATATCTTAAGGGCATCGCCAAGGTTATCAATTCTCCTAAAATTAAAGAGCTGGTACCAGAATACTTTTCTGTTATCAAGAAGATCAACGAGAATAAGAATACCTTAAATTACTATCCAGGATCCCCCTTTATCGCAGCAGAGCTCTCTCGCCCAAACGATTCCCTTGAATTGATAGAGCTTCACCCTACGGAGTATGAAAACCTCCACTACAATATGTACCACTACAAAAATGCTCATGTTCACCATAGAGATGCTGTAGAAGGACTAAACGGAATCCTACCTCCAAAAATACGTAGAGGTTTAGTGCTTATCGATCCTTCCTACGAAATGCCAGAAGATTACCGAAACACTATCAAGATGGTAAAAAAGGCGCTTACTAAATTCCCTGAAGCAACCTATGCTATTTGGTACCCTGTGCTTGGTAAAGCTATAGATGAAAGTTATGGATTTACAAGAGAGCTTGGCAAAATTGGTGCTCCGGCAACTTTAAAGACCGAACTCTGTGTTAAAGAAGCGGATCCAGAACGCGGTATGCACGGCTCAGGAATGCTTATAATAAATGCTCCGTATAAACTTGATGAGGAAATCAATCAAGTATTACCGGAGCTATTAGCACTACTTAAAGAAAACGATGAGGCCAAGATTCAAAACACTTGGCTAAACCCACCAGTTTAATCTTTAAAAAATTAATGCGGCTGATATGTTTCAGCCGTTTGTTCATGTTCTGTAACGTCTATAACTTCTTTAATAAGTCCTGGGAATGCTTGCTTTAAGTTAGCTTCAATGCCATCCTTTAAGGTTACGTTTACCATACTGCAACCTTTGCATCCACCGGAAAAACTTACTTTTATAACGCCGTCATCAGTAACACTTTCAAGTTTTGCAAAGCCACCATGAGTTGCTAGGCCAGGGTTTATGGTATTCATAAAGAAATGGGCTATTTTGTCCTGTAATGAAGCATCTTCTGGCACATCTGATTTCTTAAGGTTTGGTGCCTTAAAGGTTAAAGTTTCTTTATTACCATCAACTATGCAATCAATAACCGCACCTTCGAGATATGGCTGGCTCATATGATCCACAACCAAATCGAAACCACGATGTGGGAATATGTCATCTGCCCTTGTAACCATCCCTTCCGGACAGTACAAGATTCCACATTCAACACCAGGAGTGCCCGGGTTAGAAACGAACACTCTAATCTTGGTTCTTGGTAATTGAGATTCTAGAAGACTTACAAAATAATCTTCAGCTTTTTCAGTAATAGTAATCACTTAAAATTCCTATAAAAAAAGAAAGCCAGTAATCTTAAAGCTAATAACCGGCTTTCTTTAACACTATAAAATATTCAAATTAAACGCCACGTGGCTCATCTTCGCCATCACGACCTTGGAAATTAAGATGTGGCTTAATTTCGTAAGAAACATTACCTTTATCGTCCTTCTTAAAGGTAACATCGCCACCAGCCTTTAGTAACTTATTAACATTTTGAAGTTCTTGAGCTAAACCATTAATAAGCTCGGTCTGAGCTTTAACTAAGTTTTCTAAATTCTCAAGTTTTTTAATTACATCATTACATTCTGACATATAACACTCCTAAAGGTAGCTTATTAACTAAGCATCTCATAAACTGGATATATACTACTTCAAAGTTCCAAGAAGCCCAATAATATTGCTAGAAATAAAAGCAAAAACAATAACTCTATCGCAGAGACAAATCTAAATAACGAGCTAAGAGAGATTATAAAATTGATTTCAGGAGAAAGGCTATAAAGCATCCCGTTAAAATATGGGAATTTTTTTCAAATTTGGTATATAAAAAGAAAAACCTCATTTCTATATTCAGAAATGAGGTTTTTGTTATCTAATATATAAAATTACTGCCAGCAATGATTTGTATCAGAATTAGATGTACCAGAACCAGAAAATCTTATGCCATTACGGTCAATACCAAGAACAGTACATCCTGTATCACCTGTCTGAGCATTCTTAGCTCTCAAGACTAATCTATAATTAGAGGTAGTAATGTTGGTGTCAGAGGCACCTTCATAAAACTCTCTTAATTCTGATTTAATACTATTAGAAAGAGCACTTGCATTATCGCCTGTACCAAGACAGCCTTGATAAGTTTGATTCATGGAATAACAGTTTTCCATTTGGTTGGTCAATCTTATCAGTTCTTCTTGAGCACTGCTTCTTCTTGAAGTAATAACATATTTACCATATGTTGGAATAGCAATCATTCCAAGAACGGCGGCAATAACCATTGTTATTAACAATTCTATAAGAGTAAAACCTTTCATGCTTTTCATAAAAATCCTTCTTAATTGCTGTCAGTTCCAAGAATACCAAAATTAGTTTGTACAATAGACTGTGCTCCTGGTGCAGCATCTCCATTGTCTTCCATTGGGGCATCTGAACCGCGAGAAGTAATCCTGTAGAAAGTGTAACCAACAGATACCGCATCACCTGCACTGCCTGGGTTTAGTTTTGAAAAACCTCTCTTTTCAATACGGTATATTGTCTTACCATCGTTCAATGCTACACAATTACTACAAAGTTTATTGTTGTTTGGATTCCACCCCTCAGGATCTCTATACCAAAATTTACCATTGTTGTAGTCAAGGTACGCAGTTCCAGAAAGATCCATTGGCTGATCTACACCATTGAAAAGTGTTGTAGATAAATTTGCAAAATTCGTTTTTCCAAGAATATTCCATCCAGCAGTACTGTGGCTTCTTGGACTTGTTGCCGGTTCCAAATAAGTTGAATTATTACTATCACCAGAGGTTGCAGTTAAGAAGGAAATCGCTCTATTAACTCCTGATACAGCATTAGTATCACTAACTACATTACTGTAAGAAGCGTTCACCGATCTCTGTGTTCTATAAGCCATTCCACCTAAAGAAATAGCAATGATACCAATTATAAGCGTAACAATAAGAGCAACTATTAACGCAACGCCCCTTTGAGATTTCATCATTTCTTAGTGCTCCTTAAAGTCTGTTAACCAATTGGATGGTACCATTCACAACTCTATGTACATTATTACCATCCTCATTAGTTACTGTGTACATTGGAGTTGAAGCATCAGGGAACAATCTTAATTGAGGAGTACGCTTAACAACCTTTTGACCAGTTGGTTGTGATGTTACTAAAGCATAACGCAAAACGCGAACCTGAGTCCAAGGGTCAAAAACAGGCGCACTGTCAATATTACCAGAATGATTAACACTATAAAATAGATGGTCAGCTTCTCCAGATGTTATATCTTTACCCAAAGCGAATCCGACCTGAATTGTCATATGTACTACATTTGGATCAATAACGGTATACTCACTAACACGAGTAGACGTGTTGTGTTCAATATCATTCTGATAACAAACTAGACCTTCATCAGTAACCTTAAACAACAATTCCATCTGTTGATTACTTTTTACAGGTTGACCTTTACAATCAAACACATAACCATCAGCATCCGAATTTGATGAGCTTACCAAATTATCAGTTACAGAAGAGCCATAAAAACGCACCTTAAAAGCATCACCATAGCCTGAATCACCTTCAGAATATCTTTCGGCTCTTATTACTTCATTCTCTCTCCAACCTTTGATATCAGGAAGAGCATCATCCTGACCATAAGCTTGAAAGGAACCATAGTTCTTCACACGGTTAAAATTCAAGTAGCCAGTTTGAAACACTAAAGAGTTAAAGGTGTTGTTAATACGTCTTGAACTTGCGCCTGCTGCCGCACTACCTTTGGAAAAGCCATAATTCACAATACTTGATGTCAAAAGTGAATACATTCCCGAAATTATGATTGATGCAATAAGAATACTTACCATGAGCTCAATGAGGTTAAAGCCCTTATTTTTTCTAATCATAAACTTACCTCAACTCTATTGCATACTACATTATCAGTAATTCTTAACTGAGCCATTTCAGCATTATCATTATCAGCATTTAAAGGACAGTAACCCGCAACAGTTATAGGCTTATCATCAGCAGTTATTTCATCCTGCTCTCTTTTACCCTGTCTTATTGGTCTATAAGCTAGTGCAATTGTCGCCTTATAAATATCTAAATCGGTAATGTTATCCACATTCTTGGTTCTTTCCAAAGCGACAGCAAAATCAGATGCCAAAATATCTGCATTGATATTTTTATCACCATTAAAATACTGATTACACAAAGAATCAAAAGCATTCTTTAGAGCTTTTGCAGGGACTGTATTTCCACTAATTTTTAGCATTACGTCAGAATTACTGCATGTCACGGTTATATTCCCTGACCTATCCCAATTCAAATCTTTGATTCCTTCATAGCTACTTTCAAATAATCTGATATAACTATTCAAAGCTAGAGAGCCACTCTGTTTACCATAGCTTGCATTGATAGTTCTACTACCATAAGACTGTAACGCAGCGAATCCCAACATAGCAATTGCTACTATAAATAATGAAATCAGTAGCTCAATCAGCGAAAAACCTTTCTGTTTATTCATAAAAATAAGTCCTTGTTGACTAAGTCTTACTTACAACCAGCGGCATCAAAAGAAGCAGCCGTTTTGTTTGTATCTTCTCTTGTCATTGAACCAGTAGTAGTAAATTTCATTTTACGTATGAAATACTTATTACCATTGTGACCGCAAATAGTGATAGTGACATCACCTTTGTTTGCATCTATCGCGCGATGATTTCTTTCATCAGCATAGCCTGACATGCCATTAGGTAAAAATATAATTTGACTATCAGCTCCACCATTGGAAAAAATCTTTACATCACTAGCTTTATAAACACCTAAAAGCTCATCTTTTTTGCTTGTGTCATAATCTGCATCTTGATTTGCATCAACAAAAAAGTAGATACCAACATCCCAATTAGTGGTGAATTTACCAGCGTCTTTATTCTCATTTAAAATACTAGCAAATTTTGTCGCATCATCAGTGCCTCTTACATATACAGGGCGTCCCTTTTCTACTGCAGATGTTCTAGCCTGATCAAAAATAGATTCTACAGAACCAACAGTCGCATTAGTATCACTTTCTTTCGCCATGCCACGCATTGTAATAGCACCAAAAGTTGTCATGACACCTATAATGACTACTACGATTAGCAATTCCAGCAATGTAAAACCGGAGTTACTTGTTCTGAGCAAACTGGTACCTCTTCGTTTCCCGTGAAGCATCACCTTCCTTGGTTCAGCCATAACAAAACTCCCCTTGTATAAGCTTTTAAAGCACACCGATCCATCAGAATAAACTGCATATTGTGATATTTTATAAAAAAATGTAAATTTTGTTACATTACGTTTGTCTATTTGAGATACAGATACAAAAATTTTGCGTTAAAAAACATATAAATTTCTTAACAAACAACACAAAATGACTTATGAACGCATTAATTAAATTTTGCGACAACAATCTAAAAAATTTATAAAAATACCCCGAAAATTTTATCCAATCTTCAGGGCTGTACATAAATGTTTATTTTGCCTTACTTTATTTTTTAATGTCTCGCATCCATATTTAATGCTTTTTCATGATTGAAATAAGGAGCCGCATACATTTTGAGAACAAAAGGCTTTAGTTCTTCTGGCACCTTAGACATTCTCTCATCAAATTTTGCTTTTTCATTTGCATCAACGAGCTCCGGATGACCCGCAGCAATAAGAACTGATGGAAACATTCTATAGTGTTTGTACACATAGCGATCGATTTCATCAGCTAAGGCTTTGGCATCTGGGTACTCCCCTGTAAGAAGCTTGCCAACGCTAATGTGAACTCTACCTTTATAACCTTTAATACCACCTACAATACTGTCTATATCTTCATACTGAGATTTGGTATAGGTGCCATTCTTTTCCTTTTCATATAACTCTTTGGCTTTGGCAATATCACCTGGGTCATATTCATAAGTGATTGAAACAGGTACTATGTGAAGTGATCTTATATATTCAGGAAAGGAAATTTTCTGTTTCTTTCCATACATATAGAACATCTTGAGAATAGCTTCTTCAGTAGCATCATTACCATCTTTAGCCCTCCCCTCTCTCTGTGCAATCCACACATTATGATGTTCTTTTATAGCTGTGCCAATATAAGCACTAAGTTCGGAGAAGGCTTTAATCTTGTCTTTTACGGAAGTTAAGGAGCGCTTTACAATGAAACTTTTATTAAGTTTCATAAGATCGGTTGCTACAGGCATTCTTAATAAGTTATCACCAATAGCAATCTTTACTGTATCAAGACCATGCTTAAAACAGCCCATATCAATAAAAGCAGGATCAAGAGAAATATCTCTATGGTTAGAGATAAATAGATAACCTTCCTTAGGATCTAAGTTTTCAAAACCAGTGCATGTGAAGCCATCAGTACTATTCTTGATGACACCTTCCATAAAGCGGGCAACATATTCCTGACAACCTCTTATAGTTGTTACTTTTGAAAACTTATTCTTTAAATAAATTCTTATAAAAGGTTTTAATATTGGGCTTAACCATGATGGGAAATAAGGGAACATATTTCTTGCGATCCCACCAAGTAATGCTCCATCATTGATTACTCTACTTACCACACCTGGAACTTCATCATCACGGTAGTGTCTGATATCGTCAAACATTGGATCATCCGTAGTAAGTTCTTGTACAACTTTATTTTCAGGTTCGGAACTACTCATTATTTTTCCCTTTTATAAATGGGCCTTCACCAAAGCATAAATGCTATTTTTGATGAAATACGTGTTAAATTCGAAGTAAACATTACGATAAATGCTTATTTTACACAACACCCAAGGTTCTTTACAGAATAAAAAGTGATCACTATCACGATAAAAAACATTCTTTGCACTAGATCATGCTATGCAGGTGAATTCCTTTCGATTTTTGTTTATGATAGAAAAAAATATTGGGTGCTGATATTAATCAGCATTCAGGTTTGAGATGTATCCCGCGATATGTTTCCGGGAAGAACTGTTATCACAAAAAGGTTTTGATGATGCTTTTAGGTAAACCACAGACTGACCCGACAAAAGATTGGTTTCTGTCTCATTGCCATATTCATAAATATCCGGCAAAAAGTACGCTAATTCATTCAGGTGAAAAGGCTGAAACTCTTTATTATATTGTTAAAGGCTCAGTTGCTGTTCTTATCAAAGATGAAGACGGCAAGGAAATGATCCTTTCTTATTTGAACCAAGGCGATTTCATTGGTGAACTTGGTCTTTTTGACGAAAGTGAAAATCCAGTAAGATCTGCTTGGGTAAGAGCTAAGAATGCTTGTGAAATTGCTGAAATTTCATACAAAAAATTCCGCCAGCTAATTCAAGTTAATCCAGAAATCCTAATGAGACTTAGTGCTCAGATGGCAAGAAGATTGACAACTACCAGTAGCAAGGTTGGTAATTTGGCATTCCTCGACGTTCAAGGTCGTATTGCTAATACCTTAATCACCTTAGCACACCAGCCAGATGCTATGACTCATCCTGATGGCATGCAGATTAAGATTACTAGACAAGAAATCGGTCAGATTGTTGGATGCTCTAGAGAAACTGTTGGTCGTATTCTTAAGATGCTCGAAGAGCAGAATATGATTAGCGCTCACGGTAAGACCATCGTTGTATTTAATACACGTTAAACATCTTTACTGATTAAAAATAAGTAACCCCGGTTTTTACTGGGGTTTTTATTTGCATAAAAAAATCGCCACAAATTAGTGGCGATTATTGAAACTTAATTTAGAAAGACAACAACTTCAGTTATTAGCCTAAAACTTTTTTCAGAGCCTTAGCATAACGACGGAAACCTTCTCTTATATCCTCTTCTGGAATATTGAGAGCAGGTACTGTTCTTACCACATCCGCACCAGCAGTCAAAACGAACAGACCTTCAGAAAGGCACGCATCGGTAATTTCATGAAGTTTAGCACTATATTCTGGCTTTAATTGTGCGCCAATAAGGAGGCCAAGACCTCTTACTTCCTTAAAGCAATTAAATTCAGCATTTAATTCTTTATAAAGTTCTCTAAATAGCTTAGCTCTTGTCTTAACGCCATCTAAGAATTCTTTATGGTTTACAATTTCAAAAGACTTACAACCAACAGCAGTTGCTAATGGATTACCACCAAAGGTAGTACCATGTACGCCTGGTTTAAATGATGCGGCAATTTCATCAGTGGTCAACATAGCACCGATTGCAATACCAGCACCTAGACCTTTTGCAGAGGTAAGAATATCAGGAACAACGTTGTAAGCTTCATAAGCATACAAATAGCCTGCTCTACCAAAACCAGTCTGAACTTCATCGTAAATCAATAGAGCATGGTTTTCATTACAAAGTTTACGTACTTCTTCAAGGTACTTCTGATCTGCTGGAATAATACCGCCTTCGCCTTGTACAGGCTCTAGCATTACTGCACAAGTCTTTTCAGAGATTACCGCCTTAAGAGCGTCAATATCATTAAACTTAACGTGGATAACATCACCAGGTAAAGGACCAAAACCTGTACGATACTTGGCTTGACCACCAACAGTTACATCAAAAAGAGTACGGCCGTGGAAGGAGTTTTCAAAAGCAATAATTTCAGACTTTTCAGGACCATAATGATCAAAAGCATAACGTCTTGCGATCTTGAGAGCCGCTTCATTAGCCTCACCACCAGAGTTCGCAAAGAATACCTTGTCTGCAAAGGTGCTTTCAACAAGGTACTTAGCAAGACGGATTGCTGGCTCGGTGCACATATAGTTAGAAATATGCCATAGTTTATGAGCCTGTTCTTCAAGAGCCTTAACAATTTCAGGGTTACAGTGACCAACTACGTCTACCGCAATACCAGCCCCAAAATCGATATATTCACGTTCCGCATCATCCCAGAATTTAGAACCTTCACCTCTGACAGGAATGAATGGTGCTGGGTTATAAACATTCATTTCATAGCGGTTAAAATCCGCTCTGGTAATTTTTTCCATCTTTAAACCTGTATTTGAATTTTCGTATTTAAGAATATTTAAGGTAATTATAGTCTTTCCACGAGTTTATACATACTGTTCTTAAAACTCATGCCCTATAAAATTTTAAATATCAATCTTCGGAGAGTGATTTTATTTCCGCTTTGAGTTTTGCTTCCCGCTCTCCAGGAATAGCCGTAAATCTAGCTAACGCACAATAAAAACCTGGTAATATCAGTACGGTAACTAGGGTTGCGATACTCATACCATAAAAAATTACTGCCCCTACTGATTGGCGACTTTCATAACCGGATCCCGAAGCAAATATCAGTGGTAAAGCACCAATAATTGCAGTAAGAGAGGTCATAAGGATCGGGCGGAGACGTCTTTCGGCTGCTTGACTTACGGCATCAAATATTGAGAGTCCAGTCTTTCTAAGCTGATTCGCAAACTCCACTATCAAAATGCCGTTCTTAGTAACCATGCCGATAAGAAGGAGAAGACCAATTTCGCTATAAAGATTGAGAGAAATTCCCATAATCCAAAGACCTATTAAACCGCCAAGAATTCCCAATGGAATGGTAATCATCACGGTCAAAGGGTGAATAAAACTTTCAAACTGAGCGGAAAGCATTAAATAGGTAACTAGTACCGACAAAGCTAGCACTAAAATTAAAGTATTTTCACTTTCACGAAACTTTTGTGATTCCCCTGTAAGAGCTATAGACATATCCCCTGAGAGATGCTTATTAGACCAAGCATCCATCCAATCTAAAACTTCGCCTAAGCTCTTTCCTTGAGCAGGATGGGCACTAATAGTGATAGCCTTGGTTCTATCAAAATGCGGAAGCTTTTTCGCCCTTGCTGTAAGTCTTAACGATGCTACACTTCCTAAAGGAACCATATCCCCATCAGAAGTTCGGATATTAAGGGTACTAATAGCATTGATGTCTCGGAATTCTTTTTCAGAAGCCCTAAGATAAACATCATACTCCTCGCCTCTATCCACAAATGTGGTGTGGCTAGTCCCGCCAAGAGCTGTTTGCAGAGCTTTCGAAACATTTACAAGGGACAAACCTAAAACTGCAGCTTTATCCTGTAAGATCGTTACTTCGATTTCCGGAGTGTTTTCTGAATAATTGGTATCTGCATTAACTAAAATACCAGCTTCTTCTGCATCCTTGATAAGTGCTTCACTGGTCTTATTTATTTCGTCATAGTTTGTGCCCTTAATAACGTATTTTACCGGGCTTCCTGAAGATCCTTTAAATCCTGGTTCGTAAACATAAACAAACAGATCTGGTATATCTGTGAGCTTCTTTTTTAATTCTTTTACAAGTTCATGAGAGCTTGTATTACGTTTAGACCAAGGTTCTAACTGTAGCACCACAAAACCACTCTGATCTGAGCCAGAGCCTAACGAAGGGGTACTAAAACTTATAGATGACACTACACCCTTACCTAGATATGGTAACAGTCTTTCTTCCATAAGAGACATATCACGTTTCATTCTATGAATACTGGTACCTTCCTCACCACCAGCATAGATATAAACCACGCCACGGTCTTCCGCAGGGGCAAATTGATGCGGAATCACCTCGTAAAAAAGGAAGATAGCCAGTAAAACAGCCACAGTCGCCGCTGGGTAAATCCATAAATGCTTTAGCAAAAATTTAAGCACCCTAACATATACCCAAGTTACGCCCTGCATAATATGTTCAAAAAGCCAAACGAGCCAATCCCTACCATTTTTATTGCGAGGTTTTAAGATAGTGCCGGCAAGAGCAGGTGACAGAGTTAAAGCAATAAATCCTGAGAAGAACACGGCAAGAGAGAGTACTACCGCAAATTCAATGAACATGGCACCCGTAATGCCTTCCATAAACATTAAAGGTAGGAAGATCATCATCAAAACTAAAGTCGTGGCCACAATGGCAAAACCAACTTCTTTAGCCCCTAACCAAGTTGCTGCCAGAACACTCATGCCCTTTTTGATATGAAAGGAGATGTTTTCCACCATAACAATGGCATCATCGACCACGAGACCTATAGCTAAGATTAAACTTAAAAGCGTTATTAGGTTGATTGAAAAGCCACAAAGCCAAACACCTATAAACGCTGCAATTAAAGAAACCGGTACTGTAATAGCAGGAATCAAAGTAATGCGCCAAGAGCCAATAAAAAAATACAACACTAGTACAACTAAGGCAGCGGTAATGGCTAAGGTTTCATAGACTTCAGAAATTGAGTTTTTAATAAACACCGTACTATCAAAATCTACTGCGAGCTCAGCACCTTTCGGAATAAAACTTTTGAGTTTTTCAACTTTATCTCTAACTAGTTCAGCAACGTCTAAAGGATTGGCTGTTGACTGCGGGATGATTCCGATACCGATACTGGAAATACCATTACGGTGATAAACACTTTCTTCGTTTTTAGCACGAACGCCAACTTCGGCAACGTCACTTAATCTAATTGTTCCTGATAGCCCGTTATGTCTAATAGGTAAACGAGCAAATGATGAGGCATCGGTATAAACACGTTTTATCGCAACAGGGAAATACATATCATCATTACGAATTTCACCACTAGGAAGCTCAATGTTTTCTTGACCAATGGAGTTAATAATATCTTCGACAGAGATGCCTAATGCAGTCATTCTTGGTGGTATCAGTCTTACATACATTACCTTTTCTAGGGCACCCACAGTTTGAACTTGAGACACACCATCCAGCATGCTGATATCTCGAACAATAAAGCGATCAGCATAATCAGAGAGTTCCACGCGATTCATGGTAGTACTAGAAAGGTTTAACCAAAGAACCACGTCACCTTCGCCATTATCCCTAGTTACTATCGGCTCATCTACAGCATCAGGTAATTTCTTACGTGCTCGAGATACGGCATCACGTACATCGGAAACCGCAGCCAGCATATCCATATCTTCGGAGAAATCTACCGATATCCAACTCTTACCACTACGGCTATTAGAAACAATCTTCTTAACCCCTGAAAGCCCTGAGAGTTCGTCTTCCACAATTTTGGTAACTCGGCTTTCCATTACTTCTGGAGAAGCGCCGGTATAGGAGATAGAAATAGAAACAGCAGGTTCGGAAACATCAGGAAGCTCTCTTATAGGGAGCTTTGAGAAACTAATAATACCGAAGATAACCAAGAGAATGCTTAGCACAATGGCAAACACTGGCCTTTTTATAGAAATCTCACTGATAATCACAGGATATTACCTTCGGAACGATTCTTTTTCTTCAATGGAACATCGCCAGGCATATCTTCAAGGGCTGGCTTATCTTCTAAGATCTTTACTAGATCTCCATCTTGAAGTTTTTCAATACCTTCTGTAATAACCACCATTCCGGCTCTTAAGCCTTCTTTTACAGCAGTATTATTGCCATTAACTGGGCCTAAGACGATCTTTCTTCTTGAAACGGTATTATTCTTATTCAAAATAAACACATAGCGCTCTTCACCTTGATAGGTAATAGATCTGAGTGGAATTACTGGGTATTTATCGGCAGCAAGATTCAACGATAGTTCTAGCATCATGCCATCAAGAAGTTTTAGTTTTGGATTAGCAAAAGAAACACGGATTTTAATTGCTAAAGTATCACTTTGAACATGGGAATCGATGTTAACAATTTTGCCACTGAATTTTTCACGGGGCCAAGCTTCAGTCTTGGCTTCTAATTTTTGCCCTACTTTGATTTGCGAAAGGTATTTTTCAGGAATATTAAAATCAGCGTACACCGTTGAAATATCATCTAATTGAAGCAAGATGTTACCTGGCTTTACTAGTTGCCCTGCTGTGATTTGATGTAAGCTTAAAATACCGGAGAACGGGGCATAGATCTTTCTTTCTTCAAGTTCAGCTTTGCTCGCCCTAAGAACAGCTTCCTGCTGTGCAGTTTGAGCTTCGAGCTGCTCAAAAGCATCTTCACTTATAACGCCATTCTTCTTGAGCTTCTGCATAAGGCCTAACTTTCTATGAAAATTAGTAAGCCTAACTTCTTCTTCCTTAAAACGCGCTTCTTCTTTGGAATGCTCAAGCTCAATAAGAAGTTCACCCTTAGTAACATTCTTAGTTGGAGTAGCGTATACCTTAAGAACTCTTGCTGTTACCTCAGGAGTAATCTCAACGGATTTACTGGCATGTACCCTTCCCACAAGAGGAAGGATCATGCCAGTAACTCGTTCATTCACGGTCGCAACGCGGACGATCTTATCTAAAGGCTCCGAGTTTTTGGTCGAGGCCTTTGAATTTAGAATCCCAGAAGTTCTGATGTAGTATCCTCCACCAAGAACTGCTAGGATTAATATAATTGCCAAAAATTGTTTCATGGCTTTTAATCAGGAAGTACAAAGCCTATAGCATCGTAAACCTTTCTTAAGGTTTCATGAGCTCTTGCGTGGGCCTTTTCAGCACCAGTCTTAAATATTTGTTTAAGATAGGGTTCGTCGTCACGGTACTGCTTATACTTAGCCTGTACGGGTTCAAGGAAAGCTACTACCGCTTCTGCAACTTCGGTCTTAAACTGACCATACATCTTGCCATCAAAATGAGTTACAAGATCATTAACTGGGGTTCCAGTTACTGCGCTCATAAGATCCAAAAGGTTAGAAACACCTGGCTTATTTTCCCAGTCATAACGAACAACTGGAGGAATATCTGAATCAGTTACGGCTTTCTTGAGTTTCTTTTCAACAGCCTTTGGATCCTCAAGAAGAGTAATTACGTTATTACGATTATCATCAGACTTAGACATCTTCTTTGTTGGGTCTTGAAGACTCATGATTCTGGCACCAGACTTTGGTATAAAGCCTTCTGGTAGCACAAAAATATCACCATATAACTGGTTAAAACGATAGGCAATATCACGAGTTAACTCGAGGTGTTGCATCTGATCTTCCCCAACAGGGACAAGATTAGCGTTATAAAGCAAAATATCTGCTGCCATAAGCACTGGATAGTCAAATAATCCAGCAGTAACGTTGCCTTCATAGCGCTTAGACTTATCCTTAAACTGGGTCATTCTTGAGAGTTCACCCATCTGGGTATAGCAGTTAAGCACCCAAGAAAGCTGAGCATGATCAGGTACTTGAGACTGTAAAAATAAGGTGCTTTTTTCAGGATCAATACCTACAGCAAGATACACTGAAAGAGTGTTAAAAATAGCATCATGTAAACTTTTTGGATCTTGGCGTACAGTAATAGCATGTTCATCAACAACACTAAATATGCAGTCATGAGTTTCTTGCATTGCCACCCATTGTCTCAATGCTCCAATGTAGTTGCCAATTGAAAGCTGGCCTGAAGGTTGAGCACCACTGAATACAACTTTTTTCATTAAATTCACCCTGCAATTACTGCAAATTAAAAATTAAATTCCCAATGTCTGAAAAATTATCAAAGACATAATTTGGTTTTGATTCTGAAATAGGTTTTCCTCTATTGTAACCATAGGTAAGACCTATGCTAAAGAGTCCTGCATTACGAGCACCAAGAATATCATTAGAAGAATCCCCCACCATTACCGTTTCCCAAGGTTCGACTTTCATAACCTGGCAAACAAAACGAAAAGGTTCTGGAGAAGGCTTCTTTTCTTTAAGCACATCGCCACCCCAAGTAAAGGCAAAATACTTTAAAAGCCTAGCATCCTCAAGAATGGGTTCAACAAATTGGTATGGCTTATTTGTTAGAACCCCTAGCTTAATACCATCATCATACAGAGCTTTTATGGTGGCTTCTACGCCTGGGTACAAATTATCCCGACAAGTATAACATTTACCGTAAGTATCAAAAAATCCCTGCATAGCTTCCTTTAAAAGTTCTGATGCTAGAATCTCTAGACTCGGGCTCATTTTTCCTGATAAAGCTCGCGCTAAAAGCATAGTGGCACCATTACCAACGTAACTTCTTGTTTCAGCTTCGTTTATCTCAGGATAGTTAACTTTTTTTAACGCCCCGAGAACTCCTCTATGAAGGGCTGGCACTGTATCAGCAAGAGTTCCATCCAAGTCGAATAAGACAGCACGGGGCTTTTTGAGAAGGATCATGCAAGAGAATCCAAAGCAGTTCTCATGTCTGTGATGGTATCTTTATAATTAGCACTACCAAAAATAGCAGATCCCGAAACAAACATATTTGCGCCTGCCATTGCGATCTCTGCAATATTATCTGTTTTAACACCACCATCCACTTCAATAATAAAATCTTTAGGAGCGATAGCTCTAAGTTTCTTGATTTTATTAAGAGTACCTGGAATAAACTTCTGCCCCCCAAATCCAGGGTTCACAGACATAAGGCATACCATATCCAACTTATCCCACACATAGTCCAAGTATGATAAGGATGTGGCTGGATTAATGGCCAGACCAGCCTTAATACCAAAACTTTTTATCAAGGCTAAAGAGCGATCAACGTGCAAAGTAGCCTCTGGATGGAAGGTAATGCTGTTAGCTCCTGCTTTGGCAAATGCTTGAATAAGTTCATCCACAGGGGAAACCATAAGGTGCACATCTACAGGGGCGGTGATACCGTACTTTCTTAATGCGGTAAGTATAGAAGGTCCAAAGGTAAGATTTGGAACATAATGGTTATCCATTACATCAAAATGAATGACATCTGCGCCAGCATCGAGAACTTTGCTAACATCTTCGCCAAGTCTTGCCAAATCCGCCGATAAAATTGACGGTGCAATTAAATACTTCATTCGAATAATTCCTTATATCCTACTTTGTTTCTTTTTGAACCTGACCGATAGATTTTGGCCAAGGCTTACTGTTTCTAAGTTCAGCAGGCAAAAGAGAAATGCCATTTTGCGCTTCTTTGCGGCTCTTAAAATCACCGTAAACCAAAATATAGTCTCCACGGCTTGGACGGCTAAGAACCCAACCACCTTTAGCCTTTCTTCTTAAGCTTTCAACACCAGCCTTTGAACCTGCGGCAAGTTGTACAGTGTAATGAGAACCAGAAATAACATAAAAATCACCAGAACCACCTGATGGAACCTTAGCAGGTTTAGGAGGCTTCGGATTTTCAACTTTCTTCTGATTATTTAATACAATAGGCTCTTCAGTCTTATTAGCTACTTCATTAGAAGCAATCTTTGTTTCTGTAGAAACTTTATCCTGTTTCGTATCTTTCTTGCTATCTACACTAGATACTGGCGTTGTTTTAGTAGTAGCCTTGTTTTCTTCATTCTTAGCAACAACTACTGGTTTGGTAGTTTGTTTAGGTTCTACAGGTTTTTCCGAATTCTTATTTACATTCTGACTATCTTTATTTTTGTTAGTAGCTACATTTAAAGTAGTATCTTTTGAAGTATTAGTATTCCTCTGTTCTACCTTAGCAACTTTAGTTTCAGTTTCAGCCTTTTCAGTCTTTATAGGCTTATCTTCTGTCTTTTTAACGTTAACTTCCGTAATTTCAGTTTTGTTTGCTACTTTTTCATCATTAGGAGCAAGAACATCCTTAGCTTCTTCAGATTTAGTATCTTCAGTAATTACTACTGGATTTGTCGCATTATCATTAGAAGATGCATTACTTTCATCAGTAACCACCACAGAAGCATTTTCTGAAAGTTCTTGAATCTGTTCTTCTGGACCTTCTTGAATTACTACTGGTGTAATACCTTCGTTATTGCCTTTGTTATCTGAAACTACAGGATTGAGATCCGTACGAGTTTTGCTAAGCTCCGGTTCTAGACGTACAGGTTCTGTAGCTATCACAGGTTCAGTAGTAACTTTAGTGATTTCTTTTGAACTATCCTTATCTTTATTTAATACAAAAATAGAACAAAGAGCTGCAATAGCAACTACAGCTACGATGCCACCAATAATCGCATACTTTTTCTTGTCCGAAGAAGGTGCTGATGCGGTAGGTGCTGAACCATTAGCGGTAGTGTCATCGCTACTACCTTTACTCAACTTCTCCACTAGTTTTCTGATAGCACCAGGATTACCATCGCAAGCCTTAATGTTGTACATCATTTGAAGATCACGGTCGTTCAACACTGGTTGACCGTAAAAGCGTCTGTAAAATGAAATTAAAGTAAGGGCTTCGGGATTAGATAATGGTTGAATTTCCATTTCTAAGGGTTGCACACTTTCATTTCTGAGTCTATGAGCTTCAGAATCGGCCCATACCTGAGCAGAGGTAACCACAAGTGATATAAGATTCTGTTTTAAATATGTCTGATAAACAGCTAGAAGGTCATTAAAGAACTCAGGACTGGCTCTATCGATATCATCAACAACAATCAAAACCTTATTAGCATTAAAACTAATTCTTTGAATAGTGCCGAGAAGATGATCTTCAGAATTGAAAACCATGTTATCTGAAAGCTGCTGTAATAAAACTTCTCTTAACTTCTGTATCGGCAAACGATCTTGACAAGGAACAAAAGCACATTGGTATTCATTACCATCAAGTGATGAAATCAATTGTTCACAAAAAACAGTTTTACCACTTTCTCGAGAGCCCGTAACAAACACTAAAGGGCTGCCAACTGAAATTTGGTATTTTACACGTTCAACAAGAGAACTTTGACTTGTTAATTTCGGTAACTGCTCCAATGCCATTTTTATATCCTGTCCATAATCTAAAGTAAAATCCAGTGCTAGCTAATTTTAAAACACTAGCCTAATTTTAATTCTTAAAATAATCGTTAACTTTTAAGCCTTCACTGCGTTGGTAGCTTCCTCTTCAGAAACATCCTTTTTCAAAGAAGCTTTCCCTAGTGCATCAGGAATAACGTAATTGATATGACCATTACGATTCTTCTTGTCATGTACCATAAGTTTTAAATAATCATCGCCAGTCATATTTTCAGGACCTTGAGAAGGTAAATTATTTCTCTTTATCAGGTCAATTATTCTAGTAAGTTCTTCTTGTGAAAGAGCACTTCTGTGGTATGCCAATCTAGATGCCATAACAATGCCAGCAGCCACTGCCTCTCCATGAAGCCACACACCATAGCCCATAAAGTTTTCAATAGCATGACCAAAAGTATGACCAAGATTCAAAATGGCGCGAATACCACCTTCACGTTCATCTTCATGAACTACTTCGGCCTTAATTTCACAGCATCTCTTAATGACGTAGGAAAGTACTTCAATATTGTGATTCCAAATATCATCAGTATAGTCTTCAAGGTACTTAAAGAAATCGGCATCCCAAATAATCCCATACTTAATAACTTCAGCCATACCAGCAGCAATCTCACGCTTTGGTAAGGTAGCAAGAGTATTGGTATCGATAATAACCGCTTTAGGCTGATAAAAAGCCCCAATCATGTTTTTACCCAAAGGATGATTAACTGCTGTTTTGCCACCTACAGATGAATCCACATAGGATAAAAGGGTGGTTGGTACTTGGATAAAATCTATGCCTCTTTGGTAACAAGCTGCGGCAAAACCAGCCATATCACCAATTACGCCACCACCTAAAGCAAAGATAGTGGTATCTCTACCTGCATCATTCTTTAGAAGGAAAGTAAGAATGTCGTTAAAGTGTTCAATATCTTTATACTTTTCGCCATCAGGTAAGATGCAGGCTTCTGCATTTATACCAATACTTTTTAGAGAATCTTGAAGAGGCTTTAAGTACCATTCTTTAACGGTTGTATTAGTTACAATTACTACCTTACCGCGTTTTTGAATTTTGGAATCCCAAACTTTAGGATTATTTAATAAACCTTGCTCAATAAAAATTTGGTAACTTCTATCACCAAGATCAACATTCAATGTGTACATACAAATCCTTATTTTTAATTAAATTTAAAATGCTCAACTTCTTGGTAAATTTTTGGAGCTAAGAACCGAGGCTCTGTTTCGTCGGTACTAATAACAAAATCTGCAACTTCGAGATACCAAGGTTCTCTTTCATTAAGTAATTTTTCTAGAGTTCCTTTGGGATCCAGATTTTTTAAAAGAGGACGTCTATGATCCTGTCTTGTTCTTTCATATTGCACCGAAGGAGAGGTTTTAAGATAAACCACAAAGCCACGAGACTTTAAATATTGTCTATTATTTGGAGTTTTAACGGCGCCACCACCGGTAGCAAGAACAATTCCAGACATCTTAGTGAGATCATCTATGACGGTCTCTTCACGTTTTCTAAAACCGGCTTCGCCTTCAACATCAAAAATCCAAGAAATATCTGCACCTGTTCTCTTGAAAATTTCTTGATCGGAATCCACAAAAGGTAGATGAGTTAGTTCAGATAAGATCTTTCCTACTGTGGTCTTTCCTGCTCCCATAGGACCGACAAGAAAGATATTCTTGGAATTAAGCATAAAATAAAACTCTTGCTAAAAATAAAGTCACGACAACCTAGAATTATATAATATTTTAAGGGCTATTTATGTATGGATAAAGGTTAAAAGAAACTATTTACTAGACTGCATTTCCCCAAACAAATAAAAAGGCCTTTCAATAGAAAGGCCTTCTAAAAATTATAACTGAAAACTAGTTACTTATCTACCAATTGCACCGTCAATAATGTGTGGAGTAATGAAAATCAACACTTCACGACGTCTATTTTCGTCCTTAACGGCCTTAAATAACCAGCCAACTACAGGAATATCACCGAGTAGAGGAACCTTGTTAATAGTATGGCTAATTGTTTGTTCAAAAATACCACCAAGAACAAGGGTTTCACCATTACCTACGAGAACAGAGGTTTCAAGTGAACGAGTATTCAAAGAAATTGAGCTACCGCCAACTACCTGCACTACATTACCAAGTGAATCTTGGGTAACCTTGATATCTAGGAATACGCTATCATCAGGTGTAATCTGTGGAGTAACAGTGAGGCTCAAATTAGCTTCTGTCCATTCAACAGTAGTAGAACCGCTTGAAGAACTAGTTAAAGAAGGAATTTCGTAACCTTGTTCAATAGTTGCTTCTTTTTGGTTGGTGGTAGTAACACGTGGAGATGCAATAGTTTCTGTTCTGCTTTCAGATTCAAGAGCTGCTAAGTGCATATTCAAGTTTAAGTGGCTACCAACTCTACCAATATTCAAGAGTCCACCAGTAGCAGTGGTTTCAAAACTTGTACCACCATCAACTGAAGTCGCACCTCTACCAGCACCGATGCTAGCAGAATTTTTTGAGGTATCCCAAGTAATACCAAGTTCATCAGTAACACTGTCATCTACAGCAACGATACGAGCTTCAATAACAACTTGCTGAATTGGAGTATCTAAGGTATCAACGAGTCTCTTTACATTAGCAATTGATGCTTCAGTATCTTTGATGATAAGGATATTGGTTCTTTCATCAACAGTTGCAGTACCACGTACTGAAAGCAAGCTGTCTGATGCTTCAGAACCATTGCCACCACCGCCCATGCCGTTGTTGCTACCATTTTCAGCAGAAATTGAGTTAGCACCGTCATCGGTCTTTAAGAGTTTAACAATGTCAGCAGCCTTAGCATAATTGATCTGAATGTATTCGGTAACCAAAGGTTCCTTAGCACTCTTCTTTTCCTGCTCTTCAAGCTGTTTCTGTTCGTACTGAGAAAGCTCTTCCTGCTTACCGATTAAGAGGATATTGCCATTCATACGCTTGTCTAAGCCTTTAACACGTAAAATAGTATCTAAAGCTTGATCCCAAGGTACACTGTCAAAGTTAACAGTAATGTTGCCTGAAACAGAATCATTCATAACAAGGTTTACTTTAACTTCTTCAGCTAAAATCTTAAGAGCATTTCTTACTGGAATGTCTTGGAAAGACAAAGAGAGTAGCTTGCCACTATAACGAGGAGCATCAGTTACCTTAACAACAGGCTTCTTCTTCGCTACAGTAATAACTACTGATTCGCCATTTTGTTCATATTTAGAATCAAAGTCAGCGTTTAGAAGAGCCATATCAAGTACAGCACCATCTGAAGCTTCAGATACGTCAATTGACTTAAGCATAGTGCCATAATCAATGACATCCATTACTGCAAGAAGATCTGGGCTAACTTGAGAGCCATGGAACTTAGCTAAAAGGTGAGTTCCCTTTGGAGTAAGTTCGAGAGCTGAATTCTTATTATCAAGATTTACAACAATAAGACCTTCACTGTTTGGACCTTTCTTAAAGTTAATGCCGTTAATGCGGTTTACTCCACCAGCAACACCTTTATTGGTTCCGACAACAGTTGGTTCTTTATAACCATCCTTAGCTGCTACTGCACGTGGATCTTGACCAAGGGTAACGTAAAGAGAGTTACCTTGTTGTGAAACTTCATAAGGAACTAATGAATCAAGTCCCATTACAACATTAAGATCACCGCTGTCTTGTTTAACTGCAACATCTTTAACAACTGATGTCTTAACATCAAGCTTATCCTTTAAAAGAGCTGATTCTGCATCTGAAAGATTAAGAACAAGCTGTTCTGGATCATACTGAAGTCTATCTTGATAAGCTCCTACTGGACCATCAAACTGAAATTCAATTCTAGTTTGGTCAGATAAACTGTTATCAACCTTAATGTTTTCAAGCTTAGTGGCTGCCTCAGCAGGCAATACAACACCGGCGAAGGATGCCAGCATCACACAAAGCCCTAATTTTTTCTTCTGAAAATTCATAATTATGTTTCCTGCCTGCTAATTATTCCGCTTCAATTAAATCGACACGGGAAGTCTTCTTATTCCAACAACCATTGCCATCGGAAATAAATTCTTCAACTTCCACAGCATCTGGGGCAACTGAAATAACCTTACCGAAATTAAGTCCCATATGCATACCTGGTACTACTCTAACCACACTGCCATCTGCAGTTTGAATTAAAGCTCTCAGCTTGTTGTCCATCATAATGGTACCGCGCATGAACAAGTTATCAAGAGAGTACTGTTCAAGCTCTTCCATAGGACGTTCTCTATCTGGTTGTTCACAGTTAACTGGCTTATTAGCTGCTGGCTGTGAAATCTCAGGTTTTGGAAGAACGAATGGCATACGATCGGTCTTAGGCTCAAATTTAAGAGGCACGAAAGCCTGAATCTGAGGAAGCGGCTCAATATCAGTCGGAGCAAGCTTACGCTGTGTTGCACAATATTCACTAATTGAATCAGTATATTCATCACACGCTGTAAGAGCCATAACTGAAGCTAATGCTGCCGATAACAAAACTAACTTCTTCATTATCTGCCTCCTTGACGCTGCTGACGTTTTTCTTCACGAGCCTGTCTTGCTTTGGCTTGGTCTGCGTTGTAGCGGAAAGTCTTTGCAGTCATCTTCATCTCTAGAAGCTCACTATTTTGTGCTTCTTTAGCTTTAGCATCAACTCTACCTAAAGCGAATTTATCAATAGTTACAATTCGTGGAAGAGCAGCTGTATCTGCAGCAAAGCTACCTAACTGTTCATAAGTACCAGTAACATTGATACTCATAGGAAGTTCGGTATAGATTTCCTTTTGAACTTCTGGTTCCCACTTAATGCTAGCAAGAGTTAAACCATTATCTTGAGCAATAAAGGAAATATCATCAAGAAGGTTTGCAACTTCGTTGCTGTTAGGAAGCTGTCTTAACTGAGCATCAAGCAAACTTTCCAATTCAACAATCTGTTCTTTATATGCTTCAAGATTAACAGCTTGCTGTGCCTTATCTTTAAACTCTTTACGTAAGCTAGTTTCTGTATTGATTTCATTAGTCCATGAATCATATTGATCACTACTAACAAAATACCAACCACCAGTAACAATAAGAGCGATGATAATAACACCGGCCACAATCTTTGCAACTAAAGGCCAGGTTTCGATTTTATTTACATCAAAATCGCCAAATCCTAACTGAGCCATTACTTGTTACCTCCGTTATTTGCATTCAGAGGATCAGTGGCATCTACGACATTGAAATTAACATCAAAGTTATAGAGTCCATCAGGAAGAGTAGGGATCTTTCTCTGACCATTCTGTATTTCAGCTTGAGTTTGCTTAATGGAGCTATTGCCAAGCCACTTACTGTTATCAATGTTACGAAGCATTGAAGAAACTCTTGGATTAGATTCAGCAAGACCTTTAACAGATGCTGTTCTTTGATCGTAAGACAAAGAATCCAAATAAACACCAGAAGCTACCAAAGTAGGAAGATCTGAGAACAATCTAACTGCAATGTTTCTGTTCATCTGGAGATCAGCAATTGCTTTCATTCTTGCAAGCAACTCAACCTTTCTTTCCTTCAACTTCGCAATTTCAGCAATCTGAGCATCAACCTGACGAATTTCAGACCTAAGTTCTTCGTTACGGCTCTGCTGACCACTAATTTTGAATTCAAGGGCCATATAAACCAAGAATGCCAAACAAAGACCAATCGTAGCGCTAATAGCCATAAACTGGTAGAAAGATTTTTTCTTCTTATCTCTTAGCTGTTGACGCCATGGAAGCAAATTTATATTGGACATTGTTCAAAACTCCTTAATGCTAAACCAAGAGCAGTCATGTACTTGCATCCCATCTGGTTGGTGTCATTCTTGAAGTTAGGGAATTTCTTAAAGATATCAGGACATTTAACATCAGTTCTGAGAAGCGATGTCATTTGTTCTACAACACCATTAAGAAGGCATCCGCCACCAGTCAGTACGACAGCAGCTACCTCACGATGTGAGGAAGAACTTGTAAACAATTGGAGATTACGTTTAATCTGTTGAGCTAGCGAATTCATGTATGTAGAAACTATTTCTTTAGCATCTGCAGGGAGACGATCTTCTGCCTTTGCCTTTTCAGCTTCTTCATAAGACATGTTGTAGAACTGGCTAATATTTTGAGTAATATTATCACCGCCAAAGCTCTGTAAACGTTGATAAATTATTTCGCCATGGTACAAAACGCCAAATGTCATTGTTACAGCACCGACATCAACAATGGCTACAGGTTTTTCACCATACGCTTCGTCAAAGCCTGGTATTACATTTCTAACAGCTCTCGCTAGAGCATGAATACCAATATCAACAACCTTAACGCTCTTTCCTGCACCTTCAAGAACAGCAAGACGTGAATCGATACTGTCGGTCTTTGCACCACTTACCAGTACATCACTCTTGGTTGCATCCACAAGATTTGGACCAAGAACTTCGTAATCCAAATTGATTTCATCAAGAGGGAATGGAATTAATTGTTCCGCTTCCTGCTCAATGAATGAATTCAATTCTGAATCTCTGAAGTTAGCATCTGCCTGAATAATCTTAGAGATTACACTTGATCCCGATACAGAAGTCGCAACATAACGTGGGCAACCTGAGATATACTTGACCAAAGTCCTTACAGCGGTGATTACCTTATCAACATCGTTGATCTGATAATCAACAATAGCTCCTTTTGGAGTAGGAACTTCTGCAACGGCAGTGATCTTGAAATCTTTGGCTTTACCAGATATTGCAACTGCTTTGATACTTTGGCTTCCGAAATCTACCCCTAGTAAAGGATATAGGAAACCTTTGTTTTTCATTCCAGCCATATTTGCATCCGTGCTGATTAACATTTTACTCGTTCCTATATAATAACTTTTAATATCCCTTAAAACTAAAAAATCAATTTATTCATTTTGCCTATTTTGAGCTACATAACAAATTAGGCTATAATTCCTAAAATTTTTATCTTTACCAGTGAAATACAGATGATTTTTATATGGATGCGCAGAATAATTTGGTTCTGCTTATTGCTAACCAGTCTTTTAACTGCTGCTGGATGCCTTTATTATTATCATACTCAAAGTGCCTTGACTGATGTTGACAAGCTCAAGAACGTGGCCTTTGAAACGCCTCTCCTTATCTATACTAAGGACGGGAAACTTATTGCTGAATATGGTGAGCACCGTCGTATTCCACTTAGTATTGATGAAATACCACAGCAAGTGAAAAATGCCTTCTTAGCAATAGAAGATGCACGTTTTTACGAACATTTTGGTATTGATCCTATAGGTATTGTCCGTGCAGCTTACGCAGGTTTAAGTTCAGGAAAAAAGGTACAAGGTGCAAGTACTATTACCCAACAGGTAGCTCGAAACTTTTACCTTTCTAATGAAAAAACTTTTTCAAGAAAAATAAAAGAAGTTTTCCTTTCTTGGAAAATAGAACAGAACTTAACCAAAGATGAAATATTAGAGCTTTACCTTAATAAAATTGCTCTTGGTCACCATGCTTATGGTGTAGCTAGCGCTGCCTTTATTTATTTTGGTAAATCAGTTGATGAACTTTCTCTTGGTGAAATAGCTATTATCGCAGGTCTTCCAAAAGCTCCATCAAACTTAAACCCAATTTCGCACCCTGATAATGCAAAAGCTCGTAGACACCTTGTTCTTGATCGTATGCTTAAATTAGGGATGATCTCAAAGGAAGAATTTGACGAAGCTGATAATGAACCAATAGTTGCTAGATACCACACTGCAGAGATTGAAGCGTATGCTCCTTACGTAGCTGAATCCATTCGCCAAAAAATGGAAAACACTTATGGCGATGAAGTGTATACAGCTGGCTATAAAGTTTATGCGACTATCGATTCCAAACTTCAGGATGCTGCAAACAAAGCAGTTTTTGATGGTATCACCAATTACGACATGAGACATGGTTACAGAAAACCAGAAAATGTCCTCGATACAGAAAAGTTCGATCTAACAAACGAAGATGTTCTTAAACAAATATTAAAGAAAAAGAAGACTTTTGAATATATAACACCAGCAATTGTTACTGGCGCTGATGCCAAGAAAAATGCCCTTCAAGTTTATGTAAAGAATCTTGGATACGAATATATTTCTTGGGAAAACATGAAATGGGCCCAAGGATATAAAAATAAGACAAGACAAAGCAACTTCCCTAAACAAATAGCGCAAGTAGCAAGATTAGGTGACCTTGTCTATGTTTACAAACTACCTAGTGGTAACTATGCCTTAAGACAGATTCCACAAGTACAGAGTGCACTAATTTCATTAGATGCCCAAACTGGAGCTATCAAAGCAATGGTTGGCGGTTATAGCTTTAAACAAAATAGCTTTAACCGTGTCGAACAAGCTAAGAGGCAAGCTGGTTCTAATATCAAACCATTTTTATACTCCGCGGCAATGGCTCACAGATTTACCTTAGCCTCATTGATGCTGGATGAACGTATCTCAATATGGAATCCTTGGAGTAAACAAAGTTGGTCTCCAAAGAATTCTCCTAACGTTTACGAAGGACTTATCCCAATTAGAGAAGCCCTTACCAAATCAAAGAATGTGGTATCGGTACGCCTTATTAGAGCATTAGGTGTTAATAACTTTATTACACATTTAAATAAATTCGGCTTTGAAGTGAATAAGACTCAAAGAAACGATTCTATAGCCTTAGGTGCTTATGAAGTGTCACCTCTTGAGCTTGTTACGGGTTACTCTGCTTTTGCCAATGGTGGTTACAAAATAGAACCTTACCTAATTGACACCGTAACTATTGGAGACGCAGAACAAGTTTTATATAAATCTGTTCCTTATGATGCTTGTAGCGATTGCCCAAATGCCGTAATAAATTCTATAAAACCTGAAATAGTCCCTGAAGAAATGGATCGCCTTGTAAAGGAGCATCATGCAGAACAGATAATAACTCATGGAAATGCGTTCCTTATTGCTGATACCCTTCATAGCGTAATATTTGGAGGTAAGGGGCCTCGAGGTAGCTATAACGGTACCGGAACTCGAGCAAGAGCGATGGGAAGAACAGATATTGCTGGTAAAACAGGTACCACCAACGAAAGTAGAGATGCTTGGTTTTCTGGCTTTAACCGTAACACGGCTACAACAGTTTGGGTAGGCTTTGATAACTATTCTAGAAGCTTAGGACGTGGCGAATCAGGTGGTAAATCTGCACTCCCTATTTGGATTGATTACATGAAGGTAGCTCTTGGTGATTCTGAACCAGATCCTGTAGTACCTGGAGATGACATCATAACAAGTAATTATGGTGGTTATAATGAATACTTCATCAAGACTGATAGATTAAACGTTCCTTCTTATGAATCTGAAGATGAAGATTTCAAGGTTCAGCCGGTAGCACCTTCATCAAGTGGCACCACAGATTTCAATAATCCTGGAAACTCTAGTGGTTCTGGTAGTTCTAGCCAGGACAGTGGCGAAGGAAGCATTGACGATCTAATGTAAAAAACCAAAAAGGAAGCAAAACTAATTTGCTTCCTTTTTTTGATACCAATGATTAAGAATGCTTAAACCGAGTTCCTACATAATTGACACAAGAAGGAAACTCCCACTACCGCTATTTTAGATCTTATAAAATCTATAAAAACATATAAATATGTAAAAACAGATTTGTCTAAATTCCTGGTTCAACGCTGCTGGTTACAAGATTATTTTTGTTAAAACCGACAGTGATCAGTATTTTTTCAGGATATACTCCCCCTAATTGAAAGATGGCAA
>CAVGFV010000083.1:1071-6555 GCA_963628765.1 Succinimonas sp. | reverse complement strand
TCTACAACTTCCTTAAACTTTTTTTCTGTGTATGTTTAAAATGACAGAATTACGGTTATTTAAGTTAGCTACTACGGCATCTCTCTTTAGGTCCATGAACTTTGGAGCGGCTGTTGCTGCCAAGATACATGACTATTACCACCACGAGTTCGATTAAGGTAAAGCCACTAATTTTCTTGAATGTATGTAATCTAGAGTTTTCCATAACCCATCTTTCCTTTTGTGAAAGAGAAAGTAGAAACTACAAATAATTAAAATCCCTTAACTATATAACGGCTTATATTACTAAAACGTTACAATTTCAAGTTTTTTAGTCCTAAAAGTTTTAACTATCTCTGAAAGGTACCAAAAGATACGTTTTCCTTTAGGAATTAATAACTAAAAAAGAAATTTTAGAAAATTTTTCACGCCGATAAAATCGTAGCTTTATTTCGCTACCTTATTTAAAGAAATTCTTCCATAAAAAAGTCCACCCAAGGTAAACTCTTTAAACTCACAAACCTTAATAAGGCTTAATCTAGAAGCTAGATATTAGCAACCTTCAGTAAAGACATAAACTTTATAGGTCTTTTCAGCAGGATCATCAGTAACCTTAGCTGCATCTTCCCCATCTAGCATAGATTGCTGGTAAACGACGCCACACATATCCTTTTCAAAGTCTTTTGGGAAACTTCCGATAGTGCTATAGCCTTTAGGCCAAAAAATCGCATAGTTTCTCGCATTACCAGTACCGTACTTGTTGTAATCATAAATACCCACAACAGTATTCGGTGTATAGCAGAAGCAATAGTCCTTTTCACATTTCAATGGTTTTTGTGGGCTTGCGATAGAAGCACACCAATTTCCATCACTCTTCTGATTCTTCTTATTAGGATCATCATTTTTGTACTGACGATAATAATTAGACTCGTAAACGGTAGCATCTGACAACTCCAGGAGTTTATAGATAGTTACAGCTGCGGGATAAGAATTGAACATGGCTACTTCCTGGCCTTGTTGTTCAATACAAGTAATACCAGTGCCACCACTCATATCATGAGCAGGAGTGTCACTACCACAAGCGGTATGCTTGATATAGTATTTCGCATGGGCCATATTGGCAGCCGAGCGGACTGAGCCTGCTAACTTATTTAAGTTAGCAACTACGGCATCTTTCTTTAGGTCCATGAACTTCGGCGCAGCTGTTGCGGCCAAGATGCCTAGAATGACAATTACCACTACCAATTCAATTAAGGTAAAGCCATTTATTTTCTGAAGTGTATGTAATTTAGAGTCTTCCATAAACCTTCTTTCCTTTCGAGAAAGAGAAAGTAGAAACTACAAATAATTTAAATCCTTTACTAATATAACGGCTTAAATCACTAAAACGTTACCAATTTCCGTATTTTAATCCTAAAAGTTTTAACTATATCTTTTAGGTAGCCAAAAAATGTTCCTTCTTTTAGGACGCTGTTGATTTTTTGAGGAATTTTAGAAAATTTTTCAAGCCGTCAAAATCGTAATTTTATAGTAATATTTTAACAAATTGACCTTTTTAGATAAATGTTCTCCTAAGTATTGATATAGACCTATCACATTAAAGGCGTTATTTCTTATTTAAGTTGTACTTGAATCTCATAAGAAGTCAAAAAAAAACTTCTTATGCCCTAAATTTACCTTCCAAAGCTAAAAAATCAGTTTATCACTCTAAAAATTCTCAGAATTTCTCCCTAAAAACCCATTTTTTTATCAAAAAATCCCACGAATTTTCATTTAGTATCGCTTTGTGTAAGTAATTGACCAAGTTCACAGTTTCCTAGTCCTTATTATCTCGTCATCACTTGTTAACCTGAGAAATAAATTTATGGAACCTGTAAAGATACCGCAAAGAATTGACGAACCCGTAAACCTCATGCTTTGGACCATCGATGAACTAGCACCACCCATGCTAGGACTCTTTATCGGGGTTCTTGTAGGGCATGCTATTCCTTGTGCCTTTATTGGACTCCTTCTTACCAATGTCTATAAGCGCTACCGAGATAACCATACCGATGGTTACTTCCTTCATATTCTCTATTGGTGGGGGTATGACCTTAAAGGGCGATCCTGGGTAAATCCTTATATCCGTGAATATTTACCTTAAGGAAGCTGCATGAACTTTTTAGAACATATTAAAAGTTGGGATCTCTTAAAAAAGGAAGCTAAGTACTCCCGTACCACGATCTTGGTAGAGAGCATCGTTATTCTGCTCCTTCTTATCTGTGTCTTAAATAAAGACACCGTGGTAACGGTAATTCCTTATAACCTGACTGAGCAGGCTTACCTCAGTCAAAGTAGCGCCAGTAATAACGTTAAGGAAGCCTGGGCGTACATGATTTCCAATGAAATCGGGAACATTACCCAAAAGGATTTTCGCTTTATTGAGGAGCGCCTCCGTCCCCCAGTATCTCCTACTATCTATTCCGACTTCTTTAAGAAGCTTGAGGAAGAAGTAAAGCAAATCAAAGAAGACAAGGTAGTGATTACCTTTTCACCAGTGTTAGTGGCTTATGAGCCTTCCTCAGACAAGGTCTTTGTCTTTGGCCGCGGACAAGTAATCAATTCCTTAGGCTATACCCGAGTTTCGAATCGTACCTATGAGATGCGCTTTCGGTTCCAACAGTATGTACCTCAGTTAACCCATTTTACTTCTTATGAAGGGGAACCTAAGGATGCCCAAGTTCTTGAGAAACTTCGTAAAGCCGAGCTCGAAAGAAAGAGAAGACACCAAAAAGCTTTAGAAGGAGGCAACTAACCATGATGAATAAGAAGAAGTTTTCCAAAGCATGGTGGACCTGGTTCCTCCTTGCCACCTTGAATCCCAGCTACGGAGATGATGCTAGTGAGGCGTATCAAGAAGAAACTTATAACGCTGATCTTCCGGCAGTACCGGTAGAAGTCTTAAGGAATAGAGAGGTTAAGAGTGCCTCTGCTAATCAAGAAACGGGCACCGCGATAAATTCTGCCAATCTTATTAAGGTGGAAGAAGGGGTGAACTACATTATCCCGATTGCGATTTCGCACCCGAACCGGATCATTACGCCTTTTTCTCATCCCGAGGTGGTATCCACTTCTTTAAGTGGCATGAAAGCTGATGGCTCCTGTGGAGAGATCTGTATAAAAGACAATATTGTCTATGTGGCTACGGATAAAGATACCCCGGTTGCTGCCTACATAAACCAAAAGGGACAACAAGGCTTTGCGATCTCCCTCACTATGGTGCCCCAAAAGATTCCCCCACGGGAAGTGAAGCTGACTCTTGATGAAAGCTCCTTCTCTACTGGGAGTGTAACCGGCATGTATAACCTAGGTAATAAGGATGCTGAGAAATGGGAAACCTCCCAACCTTATGTAGAGACTTTAAAAGCACTCCTAAGAGGGATTGCGCTTAACGAGATCCCAAGTGGCTACAACGTGAGAAAGATTTCTGAAAGCACTCGGAATCTTCCCCTCTGTAAGTCTAATGCGGTCTCCGTAACTTTTAAGAATGGGCAACTTCTCATGGGCCATTCCTTAAATGTCTATGTGGGCGTCGCTAAGAATGAAACTTCCGCCCCGGTAGAAATCAAGGAAGCCATGTGTGGCTCGTGGGATGTAGCAGCCGTGGCGGCTTTTCCGAACGTGATCTTAGAACCAGGACAAAAGACCGAGATCTACGTGGTGAAAAAGGTGGGTGCTACCCAAGAAATTCAAAACTACCGCCCATCACTTTTGGATTAAGGACATGGCAGATTACAAAGAATGGTGGGAAAACCTTTCCCCAAAACATAAACGCTATGTAGCTATAGGGAGTGGTGTGGCCTTAGCCTTAACCGCAAGTTATGTGCTTTCTGAAGCGGGAGCTCCTAACGAACAAAAGCCCCGTCCAAGACCAGAAAAGGTCCAGGAAACTGTACTTACCGCCGACTACAAGATGAAGGATGACACCTTACAGGCTTTAGCTTCGGAAATGAAGTTTCTCCGTACCGAAAATGAAAAGCTTCGAAAAGAGATCACCCGAAATTCCTCTTCTGGGAAAGAAGACCTGGACAAGATGCGGGAAGAATTTCAGAACGAAATTGCCCGTATCCAAAGAAGGAATGACGAACTTGAGAGTCGCCTGGCCCAAGTGGATGATGCCACCGTCGAGATTAATCGGAATGTGGAATCCAACCGTCAATATACCGATGAAGAGATCGCAAAACTCAAGGAAGAAGGGGTGAAGTTTGCGAGGGATGCTAATGGGCAGGAAGTGCCAGTTTCGGATTACGTTTCCGAAAGTCGGGACCTTGCGGGAGAAGAAAATGCCTTGAAAGCTGTATCCCTTTTAGAAGCTAAGACTCCGGAAGAGTTTTTTGAAAGGGCTCCGACACCTAGGGAAGCTAATCAAGAGTCACGGCCAGTGATTGATAGCGATACCGGGAAAGCCAAGGTAGATGCCAATGGTAAACCCGTAATGACTGAAAGAGTTATTACCATTACTTCCCATTCGGAACCAAAGGAGCCGGAAGCTCCCAAGGAAAAGCCTCAGGATTATATCTTTATTCCCGCGGGATCTATTTTGTCAGGAGTCTTTATTTCGGGTTTAGATGCCCCTACGGGCTCTGGTGCGCAAAAGAATCCTTTTCCGACCCTGGTGCGGCTTCAAAAGGATGCCATTTTACCGAACAACTTTAAAGCTGACATTCGGGAATGCTTCATGCTCCTTTCAGGATACGGAGATCTTTCATCCGAAAGAGCACTTCTTCGCGGAGAAAAGATCTCTTGTATTCGAGATGATGGGGGCGTTATTGAGACCGAACTCGATAGCTTTGCGGTGGGCGATGATGGTAAAGCTGGGGTACGAGGCACTCTTGTGTCCAAGCAAGGGCAGATCATTGCTAGGTCTCTTCTCGCCGGTTTTGCGGGAGGCTTTGCCGGGATGTTTGATGTGAGTTCCACTCCCACCCTTAATACCAATTCCGATGGCACTATCAAGTATGAGGATGTTTATTCCAGTAAGGCACTTAAAGGAGGTGTTTCTAAGGGGATAAGTCAATCCTTAAATCGTATTGCGGATTTTTACATGGACCTTGCGGACCAGATGTATCCCGTTATTGAAATCGATGCCGGACGAGGCGTGGACATTATTGTTTCTAAGGGGACCAAGCTTATGGTGAAGAGTGTAAATGAACTTGCGACCCATAGTTCTCGCAATGTTACGCCCTTAAGAAATACTCAGGATAAATAAAGAGATAGATATGAAGATTAGAGATTTTCAGAAATACACGGGACTTTTTGGAGGGCTTTTAGGTCTTCTGAGTCTCTCGGGCTGTGCATACTTAAATGTGGGGGAGAATGACTTTTCCTGTCCGGGTAAAGGGAAGGGCGTTTCTTGTGCTTCCAGTCGGGAAATGTATGAAGCCACCAATAATGGCCAGATACCAGCCCCAGAGAAGTTTTCTGCACCGATTTCAACTACATCATTCTGCAGAACCTTCTCCCGTT
>CAVGFV010000083.1:0-905 GCA_963628765.1 Succinimonas sp. | reverse complement strand
TTATTTTCTTTATTTCTTTATTTCTGTATTTCTGTATTTCTGTATTTCTGTATTTTTGGGACGTTCAAAATTAACAATAAAATCTGGTTTTTCCATAGTAAAAAATACCTATAACCAACCTACCTATTTAGGTAGGTTAATTATATAATATCCAACAACAAAAAACCACTTGTTTTATAAGTAAAACAAGTGGTTTCGTAAGATTAGTAATTAAATTACATACCTAAATTTATATCGTTACAGTTTAAGTTGTTTTTATTGAGCATTTTGATTTAGAGATAAGGTTTGGGCCTAATATTTTTTTTAAGAAAAACAATATTTGAGTTTTAATTATGGGCTTTACAGCGATATTTTATGATTTTAAAATTGCCACGACTGTTAATTTTGAAATGTTGAGGAATAACCATGGAAGAACCAAAAGGGACTTTAATGCTTAGAGCATTGTCAATGCCTGCTGACGCCAATCCTAATGGTGATGTTTTTGGCGGATGGATAATGTCCCAAATGGATGCTGCTGGTGCCATGATGGCCTATGAAATGTGCCGAGGCAAAGTAGTAACAATGGCCGTAGATGAAATTGTGTTTAAAAATCCTGTCAAGGTTGGAGACGTAGTTTGTGTTTACGGGCGTTGTGTTCATATTGGACATACTTCTATTAAGCTCATGTTAGAATTTTGGACTAGAAAAAATTCTAGTGAAAGAGTTGAACGTGTGAAAGTTACAGAATCAGGTTTTACTTACGTAGCTGTTGATGATAATGGTAAAAAAAGACCTCTTCCGAACTACCTCCAAGAAAATAAAGTTCTTGGATTGTGTCAAGTATTTTGTGTAAACATCTTTGATTTCCTGCCTCGTGTTACTCAGGCTGCATCTTGCTTCTTATCTGCCTCAAGCATATCATCAAA
>CAVGFV010000082.1:0-8054 GCA_963628765.1 Succinimonas sp. | reverse complement strand
TTTGATGATATGCTTGAGGCAGATAAGAAGCAAGATGCAGCCTGAGTAACACGAGGCAGGAAATCAAAGATGTTTACACAAAATACTTGACACAATCATTCCTTCCTCTCTCTCCTTTTCCTCCTCCTCTCCTTCCTTTTCCTTTTCCTTTAAACACCAAATTGGCTATCTATGCATATCTGAATAAGTGTTGGCAGTTTTCTCTTTCGAACAGCTACCAACGCCGTAACTCAGTCAAATTTCAAATGTTACTTATCTTCTGATTTTGAATTTTCCTCAGCCAATTCAGGAAACTTAAAATCATCATCTATGTAATAACTAATAGTAGGATGAGAATTATCCGTATTTAAAGCCACATCGAATTTTCCTAAAACATCGCGAACTTTCATTCTAACAGCGCCCCATGTCTTAGGATCTTTTAAGAAAGCACTCATTCTTCTAGCATCAGTAAACATCATTACTGCATTTTTTGTATGGCCTTTGACCATGCCAAGTTCTATTTTATTGGGTTTCTCATTACTGTCAGTATTTTCATTATTTTTAGGAATCAAAAACGGCAGCACAAAATCTGCCTTAGTTATCATTCTTTCTAGCATGAAGGCGAAGGTGCTATAGCGTCTTTGTGCCATTTCATCTTCAGGTACGCCATTTTGTCCCATTAAAAGTAACCATCTCTGCACATCTGGATTTAAAACTGGTCTTTGTTCTAAAGGAAGCTTACTAAAATCAGGATTAGGAACTATAACGTTACCAGGTACAAATGTTTCAAACTCAGGAAATTCTAAAAATACAGCACCATCAAGATGAACGGTATTGCCGATAAAATTACAAATACCACGTTTATCATCACCACTATTGATCTCTACAATTTCATAAAGGTCTTTTGGATACTGAACTTCAAGGCTTGCGGTTTTTTCAAAATAGATACGTGCTCTTGGAGGAGTACAACGAAATTGATTACCACGTGTTTCAATTTCGGAATATAAATAAGGGGAGCCAGAAAATTTGCTAAATGGGCAGTAGATTTTTGGGCTTGTTAAGATCTTATTCGTCATCTCGGCGAAGACCTTATTTTCTTCTTCCGTGTATTCTGCTTTTTCGTTTAAAAAAACTGCCTTAGATTTCTCGCCATTCATTACCACGACTTTTGGGGATTCGGTATTTTCAGTTTTTTCTTCTATAACTTCTTTACTTTCTTTTATTTCTTTTTCTTTATTTTTTCCTAATAACTTTGAAAATAATCCCATCATCAACATTCCCCAATTTAATTTTTATAACTGAAATACTTAAAGCGCAAAGCTCATATTGCACGTTAAATATTAGTTTACATTCTTAAAAACACATCATCTTTATGTCTAATAACATATAAAAAATGTTCAAAAGATCACGACTGCCAATAAATTCTATGTACACATCGTTATAGCTAAATGGTTTATTAAATCTAAGGGGCATGGAAAATACTTTTGCACGCATATAAAAGAGACATGATAGAATTTTCTTATCGTTAAAGGAGAAATAAATGGCAGGACATAATTGTCATGACGGCAGTCATGGAAACTTTAAGCCAGCAAGAGAGATCATCCATGTCAAGGCAAAAATGCCTCTTATTGTAGATGATCGGATGTTGAATACAGTAAATTTTTCAGGTATCAAAGATCTCGGGCTTCTTCTTGCAGCAAGTGAACAATATTTGTATCTTTTTTCAGAATCACAAAGCCTTCTCGAAGAATGCATTAAGGAAGCACCAAATTACGAAAAACTCCGTTTCCATTTACTTATAAAAGATAACAATAGCACCCAAGAAAGCTATACTTTATATAATATTTCAGGAACGGACGTTAAAAAGGATCCTAGAAGTTTCGTTGCAGGAACTAACATTTTTGAGAGTTGGAAAAATGTGGATAACTTCGACAACTTCTGCGATATCTTAGAAAAGAACACCTTTGATTTTATTCCTCTTCCTATTGCAGGTATGTTAATACTAAGATCCATTGCTACAGTTTTCCCACTAGATACATATCTTGGTAGACATTATCTTGCTCAATATGTAAAAGCACGAAATGATCTCACAAATGAAGATCGTGATTTACTCATAAAAATAAAAGAAGAAGGTCTTCCAAGAATTGATGATAGCTATAATGAAAGAGTGTTAGCATTTCTAAAAATTGAAAGAAAGTTATACACACAGTATTCTCACTAACAAAAAATTATAGGAGCATACAAATATGTTTATGGGTGCAAAAGATACAAGAAAGGCAATTTCGAAGGAAGAACTCATAAAGCTCGCCAACGAGATGATTAAGAAAGATTGGGAATATATGGACGGAATGCTTGTTGAAGATGCTCATCAACGCGACGAATCAATTGTTTTAAAGGGAGAATTTTTCCTTGATGCAGATGGTATTCCAACACCAAAAAGCAATGCCGTTTTTAATATGTTTAGAAAGGTTTCTGCTGTTCTTTCAAAAGAATACAAAATTGCTGATTAATTCACCTTTAGTGAGAATTTAATCTAAATAAAAGCTCAAAAGCAATTCTTAACTGCGTCAGCTTTTCTGAAACTTCACTAGATGGCTGACCAGTTTTGTCAGGGTGCAATTTCCGCACATGGTAATGATAAGATTTTCTTATTTCTGAAATATCAAGATCAGGCATTGTGCCATCTTCGTTAAGTTTAAACCCCAACATTTTGTATGCCGAAGCAATTTCTGATGGCTTACTTGTCCCGCCCCTAAAAATAAACTTCCGTAACGCAGGATGCGAAGCATAATCAAACATTTTGCTTTTAGCCATGTTTAGTAACTTATTCTCAGTGGCATTATTGGTATATTTACCACTATTTATTAAAATTTTTCTAAGTTCAAGAGCTTTCTCAAAACCATGCATGCAGGAAACATCTAAAAAATAAACCACCCTTCTTTGAGCCTTTTTATCTCTTCTGTGCCTAAGGTACCATCTTGCAAGGTAAAAACAGGAAGCAGGATTTTCTCCAAAAGCGCCCTCTTCATACCAATATTGGGCCAAAAAGTTATTTTGAGGAATTCCCTTTCCGAATTCATAGAATGTTCCAAGCTCGGCTGCACAATCAAGAGATCCTAACTTAGCGCCTTCATAATAATGTTCAAAAGCACGGGAATAGTCGGAATTAACACCGATCCCTTGCTGATAACGTTTAGCAAGCTCGTAGTGTTCCTTTCGTACTTGATCTTTTTTTAGGCTTTCTTCTGTAGATTTATTTTCTGATTCTGTTTGCAAGTCAGTTTTGTTTTTCTTATCTCTTATGTAGTTAACACCTGTTCTTGCTAGGTACCAAGTAGATACCATCGCAACAGCTAAGCCACCAATTTGCAAAGATTCTGTATTCTGAAAAATACCACTTGTACCAAGCATTCCTAGTGTTACAGAAGATCCCACCCGAAATCGTAAGGAGTCAAGTTGTGAAATTATTGATTTTATTTTCACATAAACTCCTTTTGGCACTTTGTAAACACTTAGGAAACATTATTATTCACTATTAAATTTTGGAGGCTTAAAAGCGTGTCAACATAGAAGATAAAATAAAGGTTTCAAATATTTCTAAACTCTATATAAAGCCATAAAATTATTTATCTATTAAAGATTTGAAGCCTTAAACCATAACACCTAAGCACAAAAAAATAATAATTTTTTGCTATCTTCATAATATTGTTTTTGAAACTTCCAATTCGCTCCATATTATTTTAACAGCAATTCAAAAAATCAGTGGTTAACTATTCTTGGGTAATGCTAACTAAGACTGAGAAATTCTTCCAAAATTTGAATTAAAAAATTTATAAACCACGAACTTTTTAGCTAAATTTGTTGTTATAAAATAGTTTTATAACTATTCATAAATATATTTAAATTGTTTATAGTCAAAATATCACGTATGATTTCCGAGTCTTATAAATAAACGACTTAGGAGAAAACATGACTAAAACCGCTCTACTTGGTTATCCAAGAATTGGATTAAAACGCGAACTTAAATTTGCCGAAGAAAAATTTTTCAGAAATGAAATTTCTGCAGATGATTTATTAAAAACTGCTAGCAATATCAGAAGCTCTAATTGGAAGTATTTGAAAGATTCTGGAATCGATATTATTCCTGCTCTCGATTTCTCTCTTTATGACAATGTACTTGATCTTGCATATGCTCTTAACATCATTCCAAAGAGATTCCGTAATATTGAACTCTCTGATTTAGAGCTTTATTTTGCACTAGCTCGAGGCATCCAAAATGAAAAGATCGATGCTGAAGCACTAGCTATGAAAAAATGGTTTAACACTAACTACCACTACTTAGTACCTGAATTTGATGCCGGCACCAAACTTAACGTAAATGCTGAATTCTTAAAGAAGCAACTCATACAAGCTAAAGAAGAAAATGTTAATGTTCGTGCCACAATCGTAGGACCATACACTTTCATTAAGCTCGTTAAATTTGAAGAAAATCTAGATTACAAAAAAGCTGAACAAGAAATTCTCCAAGCTTATATAAGTTTGATTGCTGAATTAAAAGGCACTGGCATCGCCGAAATAACTGTTCAAGAACCATGGCTTGTTAAGGATCTCAGTGAAGCTGATGTTAATGAATTCTTGGGAATCCATAAAACTCTTCAAGAACAAAGTGGCATTGACTTCTATCTCTCTACATATTTTGGTGATATCAGAGATGTTATCAAGAAATTACCGGAGCTTAATTTTAAAGGCCTTTCTTTAGATTTAGTAGAAGGTCCTAACAATGTTAACCTTATCAAAAATGTAAACTTTGATAAAGACTTTGAAGTTTCTCTTGGTATCGTAAGTGGTATCAATATTTGGAAGAACAGTTACGAAAAATCTTTAAATAAAATCAAAGCGCTAACAGAGAAATTCGATAACGTTGTTATATCATCTTCATCTTCATTGCTACACGTACCTTTAAGCTTAAGTACTGAAAAAGTATTACCAGAAACACAAAAGGTATGGCTAGCTTTTGCTGAAGAAAAGGTAAAAGAAATCGTAGATTTACGTAATATCCTTGACAATAAAGATGCTCAAGGGGCTTTTGAAAATAACAAAAAACTTTTCCAAAATTCAAGAATCGAAGAAGATAAGGAAATAGTTGACAAAGTTGTGAATCTATCAGAGGACAACTTTAAGAGAACCCCTAATAGAGAAGCTCGTGCAGAGATTCAGCGTCAAAAGCTAGGCCTTCCATTATTACCAACTACTACTATTGGTTCTTTCCCTCAGACCACAGAAATACGTGAACTTCGTAAGAAACTTCGTAACAATGAAATTTCTAATGAAGAATATGAGAGCTCAATAAAGACCCACATTAAAGAGTGTATTGAACACCAGGAACAAATTGGCCTCGATGTATTAGTACACGGCGAATTTGAACGTAACGACATGGTTGAATACTTTGGTAGAAAACTTTCTGGGTATTTATTTACTGAAAATGGTTGGGTGCAATCATATGGCACACGTTGCGTAAAACCACCTGTTATTTGGGGTACTGTTAAGAGAAATGCTCCAATGACTGTAGAAGTTAGCTCTTATGCACAGAGTCTTTCTAAGAGACCTGTAAAAGGCATGCTTACAGGCCCTGTAACAATATTCAATTGGTCTTTCCCTAGAGAAGATGTAAGCAAAAAAGAATCAATTTTGGAACTTGCTTTGGCAATTAAAGATGAAGTTGACGATCTCGAAAAAGCTGGAATCAAAATAATTCAGATTGATGAAGCCGCTTTAAGAGAAAAACTTCCATTACGCAAAAACGAATGGCACCCAGAGTACCTTGATATTGCAATTCCTGCTTTCCGTCTTGTAACTTCTGAAGTAGCACCAGAGACTCAGATTCATACTCATATGTGCTACAGTGAATTTGGCGACATCATTCATGATATCGACGACATGGATGCGGACGTAATTTCCTTCGAAGCTTCTAGATCAAACTTAGAACTTCTTGGATATCTCAAGGATTGCGGCTTCGAAACTGCGGTAGGGCCTGGTGTTTATGATATTCATTCACCAAGAATTCCTAGCGAAGAAGAAATAACCTTAAAGTTAAGAAAAATGCTTTCTGTTATTTCAAGTAGCAAGCTATGGGTAAACCCAGACTGCGGATTAAAGACTAGAGGAAACAAGGAAACCTGGCCTAGTCTTACCAACCTTGTTAATGCAGCAAAGGAAGTAAGAAAAGAGCTTAAGTCGTAACTTAACACTCTGTTGTAAATTCATTTAATAAAAGGATCTCTTATTAATCTGGGAGATCCTTTCAATTATAAAAGCGCATTAAATACTAAAAATCATGATTTATTTACAAAGATATTTAAGTTTCTAATCAGCATTTATCGTTTCAAACAAATAAAAAAGCCAAAATTATAAATATTTTTTTTGAATTAATCACATTTTCACTGTAAAATGCGCAAAACTTTATCAGTTAAACTGTTTAACTGATTTCTACGGATAAAGAAATCTTCTTTCTCTTTAAGGAATATGTATGAAGAAAACAAAGATGGTATGTACTATCGGACCAAAGTCCGAACCGCGTGAAGTATTGCAGGATCTTTTAAACTCCGGCATGAACGTAATGCGTTTAAATTTCTCTCACGGTGATCATGATGAACAAGGCGCTCGTATAAAGACTATCAACGCTATCATGAAAGACACTGGTAAGATCTATGCCATCATTCTTGATACTAAAGGCCCTGAAATTCGTACTGGTGAAGTACCTAACGATGGTGAAGTTCAGCTCGTTAAAGGTCAAAAGTTTACTGTTGTAACTGATATGTCAGTTACAACCACCAACGAACACTGCGCAGTTTCATATCCAGGACTTGTACACGATATCGATATTGGTAAAACCATTCTTATCGATGATGGTTTAATTGGTCTCAAAGTTCTTTCTAAGAATGCAGATGAAACTGAATGCGTTTGCGAAGTTCTTAACAACAGCACTCTTGGTAACAAGAAAGGTGTTAACCTTCCAGGCGTAATCACCAATCTTCCAGCTCTTTCACCAAAAGATAAGAGTGACCTTGAATTCGGTGCAGAAGTAGGTGTTGACTTCATCGCTGTTTCTTTCGTTCGTAAGAGAAAGGACGTTGAAGACGTACGTAACTATCTTGATACTCACAATGGTCAAGATATTAAGATCATTTCTAAGATCGAAAACCAAGAAGGTCTTGATAACTTCGAAGACATCCTTGATGCTTCAGATGGTATCATGGTTGCTCGTGGTGACATGGGCGTTGAAATTCCACCTCAAGAAGTTATTTTCGCTCAGAAGCGCATCATTCGTCGTTGTAACGAAGTAGGTAAGATTGTTGTTACCGCTACTCAGATGCTTGATTCTATGCAGAAGAATCCACGTCCTACACGTGCTGAAGCTGGCGACGTTGCTAACGCAATCCTCGACGGTACCGATGCAGTAATGCTTTCAGGCGAATCAGCAAAGGGTAAATATCCACGTGAAGCAGTAAGCACTATGGCTTCAATCTGTGAAAGAACTGACCCTGTTGTTCTTCCACGTTACCTTGACGATCACAACACCAATGCAATCACCGAAGCTGTTTGCCAGGGTGCTGTTGAAATTGCTTGCAACCTTAAGTCACCACTTATCGTTGTTTCAACTGTTAATGGTCGTACCGCTCGCTCAATCCGTAAGTACTTCCCTACTTCAAACATTCTTGCTGTAACTCCAAATATGAAGACTGCTCGTCAGCTTTGTATCGTACGTGGTGTTACTCCAGTTGTTCACCCAAAGATTTCAACTCTTGATGAATTCATTTCAGTTGCTCGTGAAGAAGCTCTCAAGTCTAATCTTGCAAAGAAGGGTGACGCTGTAGTTGTTGTTTGCGGTGCTCAGGTTGAAAGTGGCACAACCAACACTTCTTCAGTTCAGATTCTTTAATCTGTAACCGTAAAAGTTGTTTATATAGAGGGGACATCCCCTCTTTTAGAAAACACCATGCGAATGTTTGTATGGTGTTTTTTGTAGTACGTATTTAGACGTTGACAATAAAAACGATACTTTAATTGACCATTCT
>CAVGFV010000081.1:0-2548 GCA_963628765.1 Succinimonas sp. | reverse complement strand
TCTACAACTTCCTTAAACTTTTTTTCTGTGTATGTTTAAAATGACAGAATTACGGTAAGATCAAAAAACTTTACTTCAAATGTAAAAGCAATCGATCTTAGGCTTTGAGATAAATATTAGCGAGTTAATTACCAATTGGTGCCATATTGTTCTCGCATGTTCTCAGCATCTTTTTTAACTTCAGCTATTTCGTCCTGCTGTAGATAATGTTCATAGGTATCTTCTAGTTTCTTAATCTCTTTGTAATAATCAGAGCTCTTATCGCCAACCTTCTCAAGACCTAGTTTAACTACAAGTAGCCATTTCAAAGCCTGTTTAAAATCTGGCTGGGCCCCCTTTCCGCCTTGGGCAAGAGCTTTGGCAAGGGCCATTTGAGCATCTTGGTTTCCAAGCTTAGCAGCCTTCTCATACCATTCTTGAGATTTTCTAGCATCCTCGAGAGAGCTTCCTTGGGTCCCATATAAGTTACCAAGCCCAATATAAGCTGGCATATAGCAAAGATCCGCACTCTTACGATACCAATTATCAGCAAGCGCCTCGTTCTTTATGCTTGGATCATCTGATTCCTGATAAATATGGCCAAGTTCATACATCGCCTCAGGATCGCCCCCCTCTTGAGCCGCTCTAGTAAACCAATTTATAGCTTCCACATAATCAATACCTGATTCTGAAGCTGTATCTGTTACCATAAAGCCATCATGAGAAAGAGCATTAAAGGCTAGTTCCTTCATTTGGGTAACATTTCCCAATGAAGCTTTTTCCTTCTTTATTTCGAGAGCACGTAGTCTTAACTTATCAGAAGTATAATCATCTGGAAGATCCACCAATGCTGGAAGAGTACTATCTTCAAACTCTGCGTTATTTTGAGATTCGTCCATCCCTTCAGTGGTTACTACTTGTTCTTGAACCTGATTTTCTTCAGTACTTACTGGATTAGTAGCAGTGTCCCCTTCATCTTGGGTAGAATCATCCATAGATAATTGCACAGCACCACCAGCCTGTACCACAACCTCTGTTTCTGACTCACTGGCTTCTGAGGATTCGGTACCACTTTCCACTTTGGCAACATTATTTTCAGTAGCTTTTTCAGTTACCGGTGCATCTTTAGGAGAAGTTTTATCTGATTCACCATTTGTTAACTTTTCAGAATTAGGTGCTTCTTCCGTTTTGTTTTCAGAATTTGCTAAAGCAAGTTCTGCTTCATGAGCTTTTTTGGCTTCCAACTGAGCACGTATTCTCTTTGCTGATTCCTCACGTTCTTTTTCGAACTTTTCCTTTTCATCTAAGGCACGACTCTTGATAACACCGGTATCCAACATGTCGGCAATTATCAACATTGCGCCAGCACTATCTGCTTCTGAAGCTTTAATCAAATAGGAAACAGCCTTGTTAAGATCCTTTTTAACACCCATGCCATCTTGGTACATGCCACTTAAGGCAATCATGGCATCAGTGTTGCCTTGTTCAATCTGCTTTTCATAAATAGAACGGAGCTTCTTGAAAACCTCATCAGCCTTTTCTTTATTAGGCTTTATTTGGCTACCGCCAAGGGTATAGATCATGCCGAGGGATTCTAGTGCTGGTACATACTCTTGGAGGCCACTCTTTTCATACCAGGAAATAGCTCTCGCATCGTCTCTATCATGACGAAGTCCATCTGAAAAATAGAGTCCCATGATGTACTGAGATTTAGCATCACCAGCTTCAGCCTTCTTTTGATAACCTTTGATCCATTGATCAAAGTATTGTTGGGCTTTCTTTTCATCCTTAGCAACACCAAGACCTTTTTGGTAAATAGTTCCCAATGCTTCAAGAGCGTCTGGTTCATTACCAGCTTTTAAAAACCATTCTCTTGCTTGGAGGTAGTTATGTTCAAGACAGGTACGAGATTCTCCAGAACTTGCAAAATAGAGCATTCCGAGTTTTGTTTCTGCAAGAGAACTTCCTGCATTTGCAGCCTTTTTGAGATAATAAACAGCTTTTTCAGGATTCTTTGGAGTGCCCTGTCCTTCAAGATACATCTCAGAAGTCTTAAACATAGCTTCACGATCGCCCATATCGGCGAGCTTCTGATAATTTTCTAGAGCATCCTTATAGCCACCAGCATCGTAAGCAAGCTTGGCTCGCATCTGGTAGTCTCTAGTATGAAAATATCTATAGGCTTCGCAACCACCAAAGATTACACAGACAGCTGCAATGCCAGAAACCGCTAAAATTATTCTGCCGCGACGAGAATTCCAAAGTGAGTGCTTTTCTTTTTGGAGACGTGAATGCCAATCTTTAAAAGAACTAGAAATACCAAACCAAGTTCTCTTCCATTTCTTTTCCATAACAAAAAGTAAATCCTCTCAATACTTTGAATATCAACGGCGATCAGTGCTTTTTAACAAAAAAATTATTTCTGCAAAAATACAAACACGGCTTTTGTATCTTTAAAATCAGATCAATAACCTTATTATATATCAGAGAGAGCCTACATAAAATATCGAAGAACCGTAATTCTGTCATTTTAAACATACACAGAAAAAAAGTTTAAGGAAGTTGTAGA
>CAVGFV010000080.1:0-3963 GCA_963628765.1 Succinimonas sp. | reverse complement strand
AGCACAACCTTGCCATGGTTGGGGTCGCGAGTTCGAACCTCGTTTCCCGCTCCAATGCGTAAAATTCTTCCTTCTATTTTTTTCCCTTTAAAATTATCTATGTCTGAAGATACCTTTGTCTTTAGGAATTTCTCTGTTTATCAGGGTAATGCCGGTATGCGTATTACAACTGATAGTGTTTTATTTGCCTCCTGGTGTGATTTTTATGTTCCTACTTATGAATCTGAAACAATTTTAGATGTTGGTACAGGAACAGGTGTTATCGCCTTGATTTTGGCAATGAGAAGAGAAAAGTCTGAAATTATTGGTATTGATATAGAAAATTCTGCCTGTGAAATTTCGTTAAATAATTTTAAAAATTCCCCTTATAAAGAACGTTTAAGTGTGGTTAATAAAGATTTTAGAGATTACCAGCCAAGAAAAAAATTTAATATTGTCGTTTCCAATCCTCCGTATTTTATTCCAGGATTAAAGTGTCGCGAACAAAAACGGGATATTGCAAGAAGTGAAATTCACTGGGATATTGCCAATTTTTGGAGAAAAACAAAAGAAATTCTTTGTGAAGATGGGCGAGTAGCTTTAGTCATTCCTGTTGATAGATTAAAAGAGTATGAAGAAAATGCTTGTACCCAAGGTTTTTCGATCATTAATCACACCTTTGTTTCAGGTAATTTGGGAGCTCAGCCATATGCAGTGTTTATTCAAGCAACACTGTCTAAAAACGACAAAATCATTAATACCCGAACCCCACCTCATAATATTGCAGTAAGAATTCCAGAAACAGGGCGTTATACCAGAGATGTGTGGGATCTTACAAAGGATCTATACCTTTGGAAAAAATATAGCTACTAGGATAATTTCACTTTTTTAAAAAACAGTCCATAAAAGTTTGAATAAGATCTTGTCAAATATCAAAAAGTAACGAAAAAATCACAAAAACAAAGTAAAATTGACAATTGAACAGTTATTTTGTTGAAACTGTGCTCGTGCGCCACTATATATATTGATGGAATCGCATATCTAGCGTGGAAGTGACTTCTTCATCTTTTAAAAATACCTCGATTAGATTTGAGGTACAGCGACATGCGGCATAATGTGAAATACGGATTTTTATAAACAATGTTACAGTCATTATTAACAAAAATTTTTGGAAGCAGCAACGAAAGAACGGTTAAGAGATTATCTAAGATCGTAACCAAAATTAATGCATTAGAACCTGAATTTCAAGCACTTAAGGATGAGGATTTCAAAACACGTACTTCTCAGTATGTTGATAGAGTCGCTAAGGGTGAAAAGTTAGAAGATATTCTTCCTGAAGCTTTTGCTCTTGTAAGAGAAGCATCAAAACGCGTGTTAGGCCTTCGTCCATTCGACGTACAGCTTATGGGTGGTATGGTACTTAATGAAACCCAAATTGCTGAAATGAAAACAGGTGAAGGTAAAACTTTAACAGCTTTACTTCCAGCTTATCTTAACGCACTAGCCAAGAAAGGCGTTCACGTAGTAACAGTTAACGATTACTTAGCAACCCGTGATAGTAATTGGTGCCGTCCTTTATTTGAATTCTTAGGCATGACTGTTGGTTGTAATATTCCAGGCATGGATGCAGAAGCTAAGAGAGCTGCTTATGCTTGTGATGTTACCTATGGTACTAATAATGAATTCGGCTTTGACTACTTGCGTGACAACATGGCATATATGCCAGAACAACGCGTTCAGCGCCCACTATTCTATGCACTTGTGGACGAAGTAGACTCTGTATTAATAGATGAAGCAAGAACCCCACTTATTATTTCAGGTCCAGCAGCTGATAGCTCTGAACTTTATATGAAAGTTGATGAGCTCATTCCTGAACTCGTTGAACAAGAAAAAGAAGATACCGAGGAATACCACGGTAACGGTGACTATACTAAAGACCTTAAGTATCGTCAGGCTTATCTTACTGAACATGGCCAAGAACACATCGAAGAGCTCTTAATTAAAGCAGGTCTTTTACACGAAGGTGATTCATTATTTTCATCATCAAACATCGCTCTTCTCCATCATGTAATGGCAGGTTTAAGAGCCCATGTATTATTCCAAAAGGATGTAGATTACATCGTTAAGGATGACGAAGTTATCATCGTTGATGAACACACTGGTAGAACTATGCCAGGTCGTCGTTGGTCTGATGGTCTACACCAAGCTATTGAAGCCAAAGAGCATGTAAAGATTCAAAACGAGAACCAAACCCTTGCTTCAATAACCTTCCAGAATTATTTCCGTATGTATGAAAAGCTTGCTGGTATGACCGGTACTGCTGATACAGAAGCTTACGAATTCCAACAGATTTATGGTCTTAAGACCGTAGTTCTTCCTACCAATAAGCCAATGATCCGTAAAGATATGCCGGATCTTATTTATCTTACTGAAGAAGAAAAATACGAAGCTATCGTAAAAGATATTGAAGAGGCTGTGAAGAAAGGCCGTCCAGTTTTGGTTGGTACTATTTCAATTGAAAACTCAGAAAAACTTTCAAATTACCTCAATGGTATTAATATTCCACATCAGGTTTTGAATGCTAAGTTCCATGCCAAGGAAGCTCAGATTATTGCCCAAGCAGGCCGTCCTGGTACTGTAACCATTGCTACTAACATGGCTGGTCGTGGTACCGATATTGTGCTTGGTGGCTCTTTACAGGCTGATTTGGATGCATTGGAAAATCCAACTCCAGAACAGATTGAAAAGGTTAAGCAGGAATGGCAGGAACGCCATAATGCAGTAGTTGCTGCAGGTGGTCTCCACATTATAGGTACCGAACGTCACGAATCACGTCGTATTGATAATCAGCTTCGTGGTCGTGCTGGACGTCAGGGTGACCCAGGTTCATCACGTTTCTATCTTTCAATGGACGATAATCTCATGAAGATTTTCGGCTCTGAAAGAATTAAGACCGTTATGCGCCGTCTTGGTATGGAAAAGGGTCAGCCTCTTGAGCATCGTTTAGTTTCTAAGGCTATTGAAAATGCACAGCGCAAGGTTGAAACCCGCAACTTTGATATGCGTAAGAACCTTCTTGAATACGATGATGTTGCCAATGAACAGCGTAAGGTTATCTACGAAGAAAGAAATGCTCTCCTCGATAACAAGGTAGGCTTAGATACCGTAAGCGAAATAATGTCTGATGTTTTAAATCAGGTTATAAGTCGCTATATTCAGCCAAATTCACTTATTGAAACTTGGGATGTTAAAGGTCTCGAAGTAGAATTAAAGGCTACTTTCTTCTTAGAACTTCCAATCCAAGAATGGATTAAGGCTGATGATAAGCTTTATGAAGAACCATTAAGAGATAAGATTGTGAAGGCTGCTGAAGATGCTTTCGATGAAAAGAAGAAGCTCATCGGTGATGAACAAGCAATTGCTGTTGTTAAGAACATCATGCTTCAATGCCTTGATACTCTTTGGAAGGAACATCTTGCTGCTATGGATTACCTCCGTCAAGGTATCGGCCTTCGTGGCTATGCGCAAAAGAACCCTAAATATGAATATAAGCTTGAAGCTTATAAGATGTTTAGTCAGCTTCTTGAAGACTTTAAGTTCCAAGTGGTTCGCGTACTTTGCCGTATCCAAATCCAAATTCAGGATCCTCAGGAAATGGAAGAAAAGCGTAGAATCCAGGCTGAAGAAGCTGAGAAACGCTTTAATGAAGAAGCGCGTGCACAAGCTGATGCAAAAGCTCGTGAAAATTCAAGTGCATCACTTGATCCAGCTCTTACTAGAAAGGTGGGCAGAAATGATCCATGCCCTTGTGGTAGCGGTAAGAAGTTTAAGGATTGCCACGGTCGTTTGACTAACTAATCATTTTCTATAAATACAGAAAACCTCGCTACATTGTTGTAGTGAGGTTTTTTTATGTCTTAAATATGAATTAAAACTTTCCCAATACTAAAAGACTATATAAAACGCTCTTAAAGGAGCGTTTTT
>CAVGFV010000079.1:0-3303 GCA_963628765.1 Succinimonas sp. | reverse complement strand
TTGTGTGTGTTTTAACATTGGGACATCGCAAAAAAGTTAATTTATAGAAGTCCCCTAAAGTTTTTCAGCAAAAATTAGATACCGGCAACAATATCTTTCACAACTTGAGGCCCTTTATATATAAAGGAAGTGTAAATCTCAAGCAAATCTGCCCCGCTATTGAGTTTTGCTCTTGCTGATAACGGCGAATCAATACCACCTACACCAATAATAGGTATTTCATCTTTAAGTTCTTCTTTAATACGCTTAAGCTTAGCCGTACTCTTTTCAAACAATGGTTTGCCACTTAAACCACCAGTTTCAGTTACGTGAGGCATATCAGCGATCATTTCACGATCCAAAGTGGTATTAGTAGCGATTACGCCATCCACACCATACTTCTTAAAAATAGTACAAACTTCAACAATTTCTTCATCAGTTAGCTCTGGGGCCAATTTAATTGCAATTGGAACATATTTTGAGTATTTATGATAAAGATCTTCTTGGCGCTTCTTTAAAGCTAATACCAGGCTCTCTAAAGCACTGCCGTGCTGTAAGGTACGAAGATTTGGGGTATTAGGAGACGAAATGTTCACCGTAACATAAGATGCAAACTCATATACCTTATCTAAGCAATATAGATAATCATCAGTGGCATTTTCTAAAGGGGTAACCTTATTTTTACCAATATTGATACCTAAAACGCCGTTATCTAAATAACGACTGACCTTTACGTTCGCTACCAAGTTGTCTACGCCAAGATTATTAAATCCCATGCGGTTGATAATACCTTCTGCAGGGATTACACGGAATAATCTCGGAGCTGGGGTACCAGGCTGTGCTTTTGGAGTTACGGTACCAATTTCAAGAAAGCCGAATCCCAAAGCACCTAAGGCATCTAGAGCTATACCATCCTTATCAAGACCAGCAGCAAGCCCTACTGGGTTTGGGAAATCTATTCCCATTACCTTACGAGGGCGAGCAGGAACATTTTGTTTCATAAGCTTGGTAAGAAATTCATATTTACCAGCAAAGCTTAAGGATTTCATTATCACGTTATGAGCTGTTTCTGCCTGCATGCGGAAAATAAAGGGACGAATTAACCCTTCGTACATACCATAATACATGTCAGTTCCTCTTATTGTCGGTTACCGAGGCTATCAAAGCCAAATTAAAACTAATTTTTCCTACCAAATTAAAAGTAGGTTTCTAGATTAAATCATTTATATATAAGCCCTACTATTTTGCACTTTAAAAGACATACCAGAAAATAGATTATCTAGAGCTTACTAAGCATTAACACAAGGTTAATCAAGATATGCAGTATTTTAGCACCAATTACCAACTTCTCTATTTCTAAGCCTATTTTTTCTTATTTTCGCAAAAATAACGCATAAGTAAGAAAATACTTCTTAAAAAAACTATTTTCCCTTTTTTAGTAATCAACTTCCATTTTCTTTTTCGTACCTTTTTTTACATCAAAAAAATTGTAACCTTCACTCTCTTTAAATCGTTATATGGATGTACAGGGAATAAACTCAAGAGGTAAAAAAATTATGGCTAACATTTACATGAACATTGAAAACTTTTCTCCAAAAGGCGTAGCTACTTTAAAAGGTCCTAAAGGCGCATTTATGGCGATAAATAGTTACTCTTGGGAAACTTCTAGAAACATAGGCATGGATGTAGGTAATGTAAATAACCGCTCTGCTGGTATCGGCACAATGTCCGGCATCACCATTACTAGAGAACTAGATGGTGCTACTAACGCTCTTCTTACAAGCGTATTTAAATTCGACAACATCAAAGGTAAAAAAATGACCTTCATCTTTGTAAGACCAAAAGCTGATGGTTCTGGTGCAGATATTTATTATCAAGTAGAACTCGAAGGTGCGCGTATTGCTTCCTACCACTTAGTAGGTAAAAACGACTCTAAGCCACACGAAGAGATAGGCATTGTTTACAACAAGATTTCTATCACTCACAACAGTGCTGATGCTCTCGGCATTATCAAGAAAGGTGCGGCAACAGTATTTGATGTTCCAACAGGTGTTCTTGAAGCTGGCGCTGATCTTAAGTAATAGATTGAAAGTTACCGTTAACTAAATGCTAACGGTCTTAAAAAGAATTTAGAGGATACGACTATGTCAAATGTAATTATGCGTATTGTAGGTGTGAAGGTTAACGGTGCAGCTTCTATCGGTGGTGCTCTTGCAGCTAAAAGCCTTACAAAAGATAACCTTCTTGCTGCTAATGAATGGTTCACAGTAGATAGCATTGAATGGAGTGCTTCTAAAAAAGGTAGTGGTTTAAGTAGCTTAGCTCCTATAACTGTTACAAGAAAGCTTGATGGTGCTTCTGAAAAGCTCCTTGCTCTCCTCTTTAAACCAGGTGATAAAGGCGTTAAGGTGGAACTTGCATTCACTAAAGAAGCATCTACCGGTGAAGGTATGGTTAAGTTCTTTGAAATCCGCCTCGATAAAGTAATGATCTCAGACTACTCAATCGAAGCTGAAGAAGATGGTGTTCCAACAGAAACCTTTAGCCTCTCATACACTGAGATTACTGAAAACTACTCAGTTGATAATGCTGACAAGATGGAAAACACTGGCGATGTTACCTTTGATGTAGGTACTTCTACTCTTACTTCTGGCATTGCCGATGCTTTGTAAAGAATTAACTCTCAAAAGATATAGTCTGTCTTAGGTTATGCTTATTTGCCTTGCTTCTGCAAGGCATTTTTTAACCAATTTTTTCCATCTTCACAATATGATTGGCATCATCTAGGGTAATCTTAAAGCGCCCACTTATCCCTGAATTTGTCGTAAATTTCTGAAAATGTTTAGCATTTAGCTCAATACGAAGCCCTGCTTCACTTACCACCATTATCTTTTTAATAGCTCCTTGATAAATGGCAAGTACTTCATTGGTACTTAGGTTTACTCTAAAAATATGTTCGGTCATACTTTCCCTTAAATCCTAAAAAAATGCTTTGGTCTTATCAACATCATTAAGTTAACGTTTTACGAGAATCTTTCAAAAAACGTTAACCTTTATTAATAATTTTTAAAAAACAATCACTAAGTGATCTTTTAGCTAAGCAAATTACTGAAATATAATAAATTAGTGTCATATTACGCAACTCTATATAAAAAACACACTGCTGATTTTGGAATTACCTTACGCCTATCAGCCCTGTTTGGTCTAATTGGTAAAACATAATGTCTTATCTTTTCTTCTATATTCTTTAACTTATCTCCAGCATGTCTGAGAGTAAACACCATTTTGTGTAAACTCCATCTTTACTCAAAATATTTTTCTGCG
>CAVGFV010000078.1:0-3951 GCA_963628765.1 Succinimonas sp. | reverse complement strand
AAATAAATTCGGTACCTCAGGAGAGAAATACCGAATTTGAAGTGCGAAATGTAGGATTAAAGGGATTTTGTAAAAATATTTATTGCAATAACGCACGAATTCTTTAAACTAAATATCGTCTTTTGAAGAAACTCAGTGTTTCATCATCCACTGGGGTATGATTCAGAAGTGTGATAACAATCGGCTTCCCCTATGTTACCAAGGGTTAAACCTCCCTTGTAGCACAGGGGAAGTTTTTTTGTACCTCTAATAGATTGTTTCTTCTATTTTTTGGTAGGAATAGTTTCTTACTACTAGATTCTCTAGAATACCCATTCCAGCTTCTCTAAACTACAGGTTTCAAACCTAATTTTAAAAAGATACCTTACTGAAATTCGAATGACTTTATCTACAGAACTCTTAAGCACCCACACTATTTTCTTCTAAACACTTCAAGATTTTTAAAAAGTAATAAGAGAGATATCTTCTACAAAAACAGAAAAGCCATAGCAGTGAAGGAGAAAACACTACTACGGCTCAAGCTATAAGTTGCTTATGCTTCAAAAATCATCCCTTACTTTTGAGGCGGTATCTTTATATCACAAATAATTTGCGTGTCAAATGGCCTTTGTTAATAAAATTTCTCTTTTTTGATCTAAACGTAAAGATTAGCCTTCCGGCTTTTGTTTTATGAGAATTATTTCTCAATTTGTATTAGCAAAAACTGCATAAATTGCCTCTAGGAGTGTTAGCAAAAACTGCATAAATTGCCTCTAGGAGTGTTAGCAAAAACTGCATAAATTGCCTCTAGGAGTGTTAGCAAAAACTGCATAAATTGCCTCTAGGAGTGTTAGCAAAAACTGCATAAATTGCCTCTAGGAGTGTTAGCAAAAACTGCATAAAACACATTTTTAAGTATTGTCTTAAACTGCTCAAATTGGCATAATAAGTATTAGCAAAGACTGCTTATACTATAATTTGATTATAAGAATTAAGTAACTTATGAATAAAAGTAGGGACCTGATGATGTTCAAAAGAAAGGCTTACGACGCTTTAACCTATTGGAAAGAAAACTTCTCTCATAATTACGCAGCTATGCTTGAAGGTGCACGACGTGTTGGTAAATCTACTATCGCAGAACAATTTGCCAAAAACAATTTTCGATCATACATCAAGGTTGACTTTGCCCATGTCGAAAAGGATATCTTAGATGTATTTGATGAAATAGCATCTTTGGACATATTCTTTCTAAGACTTCAAGCCGTCACAGGCATATCACTTTATAAGGGAGAATCAGTAATCATATTTGATGAGATCCAGATGGCTCCTCGTGTAAGGCAAGCAATTAAATATTTGGTAGCGGATGGACGCTATTGCTATATCGAGACGGGCTCCCTGATAAGTATTAAAAAGAATGTAAAAGACATTGTTATCCCCTCAGAAGAACATTTCATACAAGTGTACCCCATGGATTACGAGGAATTCATGTGGGCTACAGGGAATGACACATACGAAGTTTTAAGAGAACTTTATAAAACTGGCAAACCTGTTGGAGATAAGGTCAATCGAAAATTAATGCGAGATTTTCGTATTTATATGGCAGTCGGTGGAATGCCACAAGCTGTTGAATCTTACGTAAATGGGAACAACTTCGAAGAGATTGATCGGGTAAAGCGTGGAATAATAAAGTTATACGAAGAAGATTTTTATAAGATTGATTCAAGTGGGCGTCTATCGAAGATGTACGAATCAATTCCTACCCAGCTCGCAGCTAATAAAAAAAGGTACGTTATTTCCAACGCAACAGGAAAGAGAACTACCAATAAAGAGAAAGAAATCTTCTCAGAGCTTTTAAATTCAAAGACAGTCCTTATATCATTCAACGTTACTGATCCAAGTGTATCATTGAGTGCAACAACTGATGAAGATTCTTACAAGATTTACTTGTCTGATATAGGGTTATTTACAACGTTACTTTTCAATTCTGTCGATAAGCTTCATACAACAATTTATAGCAAGCTTTTAAGCGACAAGTTGGATGCTAATCTTGGCTACCTGTATGAGAATGTAGCGGCTCAACTTATTACTGCTAGCGGTAATAAGCTCTTCTATCATACATGGAAAAAAGAAAATAATTCACATTATTACGAGGTTGATTTCTTAATAGCCTCCAATGCCAAAGTGGTGCCGATTGAAATAAAATCCTCTAACGTTAATACACATAAATCAATTTCAGCCTTCGCTACTAAACATTCAAAAAGAGTTTACAAACAATTTCTGTTTTCTCAAAAAGATGTCAGTAACAATGGGCAACTCTTATATAAGCCACTATATATGTTGCCCTTCGTACTAGAAGAACTTTAGGAAAAACTTCCTAAAATAAGAGGTCCCTAAATAGTGCTAGCTCATCCACCGATTGCTAGCACCTTTTAAGGGCAACGTTACTAATATCGACCATACACCGTCAAATCAGTAAACTTATTCAAAACATCCAAATCTACCTTGCACTTCGATCTAATGCGAAGAGTAAATTCATCAGCACCTGGAGCCACCTTCTCTAAATAGAAAGTCGCACTCGTAAGCTCAAGACTTTGGTCTTCCGTACCAGCCTTGCCCACATAGTAAGGATGTAGCCAGTTCGTATATAAAGGCTTAACAACTGACAAGGTCCCAGAAGGAGATGTTAACTCTACCTGAAGACGCCCATCAGCATAAAAGTTTCCTGCATAATCAGTGGCTTTACTAGTTTCAAAATTATTCTTAAACACGCAATTCTCATCATCTTGATCCTGGCTATAAGCAAGACCATAGAGATCAAAGGTTAAGGCATCTATGGTTAACTCTTGAGAAAGGTCTTGTCCTTCAGAGTTCTTAAGAGTGCAAACAATATCCCCAGTACCTTCCTGAACACATGGGTTCTCATTCTGGGACGTAAACTTAAGAGCCTCTTCCCCCATCTTCTGACACATCGCATCCTTATCGCAGTTCATAGCTCCCTTGCTAAGGACCTAGGAGACGATCCTGTAGCTAAGAAGATTGAAAAGGCCATGAAGACTGCGAAGTAAGCTCTAGAGTTAACTTTTTTCAAAAACCAGTTTAATGCTCGCTACCTTTAGGTGGCGGGTATTTTAGATCTTAAGTTCCAGAGTATTCTTACGTGAAGGGTAAAATTCCAAGCACCACTCCTCGAAACCTTCTCTAAATCCTCCCATAAGCAAAAACCGCAATTTTAGTACAAAATTCCAAGTACTTAGTTTTTACCAAGATTTTATAAATTAGAACTTATCTTCTATAAAATTTTATATTCGTGACGAAGGTTCCTCTTCCTTGAAAATTTCTCTAATATTTTCAATGTGTTACAAAGTTTTTCGGGACGGAACTTAATAGGATCTAAGGGCGTCATAAATATTGCCCAAAGTTTTTGACGACTTTTAGACGAGGATTAACCATGAAGATAAAACTAATCGCCGCCGTTTGCACTTTACTCCTTATAGGAGCTTCAAGTGCTTATGCAAAGCCAGGAGATCTTTTAAGAACTTCCTGCGCCGATGGAGGGCCGTGTCCTTATGTAGGTCACCACGGTATGACTAGACACCACATGCCTTCACCACCTCCACCGGGCCCAGGTATGATGCCACCACCACCTCCAGGACACGGTGCAATGCCTCCGCCACCACCTCCAAGACATGGTGCGATGACTCCACCACCACCTCCTCCAGGACATGGCCCATTACCACCACCGCCACCACCAAGATACTAAAAGCTAATTAGGTGACGTGAAGGGTTCCCAAATGGAACCCTTCTTTAGGCCTAGAGAGGGATTAAAGTTTAAAAAAGGATACCGAGTATTACTAGGTGTAACTTAGAAGAACTTTAGTAAACCCCCAAAGGTCATAAATAATAGAACCACTTATTACAGGGGACTTCTATAAATTAACTTTTTTGCGATGTCCCCATGTTAAAACACACAAA
>CAVGFV010000077.1:0-43057 GCA_963628765.1 Succinimonas sp. | reverse complement strand
CTTTCATAGGTTTTTTTGGTTAATTTGTTGTGGTGACACAAGTTTAACACAAGAAACCCTTTCTTTTTTCTGTAAAATTTTTAATTTATAGAAGTCCCCTTAATTCATAACGTACAGGAACAATAACCTCATACGAAGAATTATGGATCCCTGTTTCACTTCCTAAGATTTTCTCTAAAAGCTCTTTTGAAGCATTATCTAGGATAGATTTACAAGAACTTTGCAAAATATAACCAGAAACTAATTTTCCATTTGAATTAACGCATATTTTTAGCATTACCACACCTTCTAACCCCATTTTGATAGCTCTTTTGGGGTATTTAACATGTGCTTTTACCCAGGATTTCACTATACTCATTGATTTCTTATAATCTTGGGCTGCTTGTTCATCCAAAAAAACTTTTTCTCCCGAGCAAGAAATTACCATTTCCTTTTGAGATATATTCTTAGAGGCGACCTGGCCATTCGAAGAAGAATTAGTAGCACTATTGATAATACTTTTTTCAGAAGAATTATTTGCTCCTAACGAAGATGAATCTTTTTTACTTTCGGTAACTTTAGAAGTTTTATCACTTCCAACACTATTACTTTTTATATTTTTTGGAGCATTTTGGTTAGTGTTCTTTTGAGGTTTATTTTTAGATTTCTCTACCGGCTTTGGCTTATTATTTTTCTTTTCTTGTAATGAACTTATTTCTGGCTTTGGAGAGCTTACTTCTGTTTTAACTTCTTTTATTATTTCTTGTTTAGAAATGCTCTTTTCCTGCAATTCTTCATTTTTTGAAAGGCTATTTGGTTCCTTATTTACAATTTCCTTTTGATTATCAATATTGTTATTTCCTAAAAATACCCCTTCAAGTTTCGTTTGATGAGAAGTTTTAACGCCGTTCTCTGCAGCATTATTTATCTCCTTTATATTAAATGAAAATAAATAAAAAAAACAAAGAATCACCAATGTAGAGATTATGGTTGCAAAGAACCATCCCCAAATATTTGGGTAGTCATATAAAAAAGATTTAGAACTTTTATTATCCATTATTTTTGTGGTTCTTTTGAATTGCCTACACTAATAACAAATTTACCTGCACGCTTCTCTCCCGCTATTTCCATAATGGTCACAACTTTTTGAAAATCTACTCGAGCATCTGCTTTGATATTAAGTGTGCTTTCCAAATCAGCATCCAATTTGGCGCGTAAAAAATCCGCATCTCCTGGCTGTCCATCTATAAGCATCTCTCCCTCAAAAGGAATTATCACCTGAATTTCTTTATTGTTATTTTTAGAATTTCCTTGCTCTGCTAGCGGTAATTCGACATCAATTGCAGGTCTAATAAATGATGTTGTAAGCACGAAGAATATAACAAGCATAAAGATAACATCAATAAGAGGCGTAATATCTATATGGCTATCATCTTGCTCATCATCAAAATTCCAAAAATCCATAATCGCTTTCTATTGTTCCTTTGATGCTCAAATAAATTCTGTTGTTCTTTTCGAAAGGTATAAATCTTTAAGCCTGGGTATTAGGAAATTTTGCCTTATAAATTAACCAACTGTTTCCAATCCCTTCTACTTTAAAAAGTCGCATTCTATTTGAAAGCCAGTTAGAAATTATAAAACCAGGTACTGCTACAACAATTCCTTGTACGGTAGTGAACAATGCCTGCCATATTCCTAAGGCTAAAGTTTGAGAATCAGGAGTTACATTTTCAGAAAGAGCCATAAACACCTGTATCATTCCCACCACTGTTCCTAAAAGACCCAGTAGTGGTGCTATCGTAACAATGGTTCTTAAAAACTTAATGCTTGCTTGAAAGCCACTAAATTTTTTCGCAAAAATATAGCCAGCCATAATTTTAAAGTCTTCTGCTGACATAATATCTTGCAGGGAAAGAGATGATAAAAAACAAAGAAATGGGTTTTTATCTTGATAACTTTTTAAATAATCGAGAGAAATTGATTTAAGGACTCCGTTTTCATTGACAAGTTTTTTCTTAAATCCTGACCAAGAAATTTCGCACCATATTATGTTATATACACCTACAAATAAAAGCAGGATACCTAGAATTGTTATGACAATTCCTATAATTCCAGACATCTGTAAATATTCTTGAAACATAATATATTTCTCAAAGTTACCCAATAAAACAACACGAAGTCATGAAAAAACCATTCCCAATCTCAATCTGCGTAAAGCAAAAAGAATCAGAAATGGTTTCTCTAAAAGATTAAATAAAATTAAGCGAGTTCTTTATCAAGATCAGCACTTACTTCTTGAACCTTCTTAGTACCGTCAACACTTACGAAACGGCAAGCTTTATCTGCAGCCTTTTTCTTATAGAAAGCTACTAAAGGTTCGGTCTGTGAATGATATACATTTAAACGATTTCTTACTGTTGCTTCTTCATCGTCTTTACGAATAACAAGATCTTCACCAGTAACATCATCCTTGCCTTCAACCTTTGGAGGGTTAAATACAACGTGGTATGTTCTACCAGAAGCAAGATGAACTCTTCTACCGCTCATACGCTTAACGATTTCTTCATCAGGAACGCTGATTTCAACAACAGCATCAATACCAATGTTGTTTGAATCCAAAGCTTCTGCCTGTGGAATAGTTCTTGGGAAACCATCAAGGAGGAAACCATTTGCACAATCAGCTTGTGCAACTCTATCCTTTACTAAACCAATAATAATGTCGTCAGAAACAAGCTGGCCCTTATCCATTACTTCTTTAGCTTTAAGTCCTAAAGGAGTTCCTGCTTTAATAGCTGCTCTCAACATGTCACCAGTTGAAATCTGTGGAATGCCATATTTACGAGTAAGATACTGTGCCTGTGTACCTTTACCAGCTCCTGGAGCTCCTAAAAGAATGATGCGCATCTTGTTAAAATCCTTTAACCTTAAATTACAAAAAGATAGGTATGAATTAAAATCACACCCTCATCACAAAAATATGTAATAAGTATAATACAAAATGCACTTCTAAACACTACCGAATACCTAAAGAAACTAGGCTTTACACCTAAATCTACATAATTTTTATCCAAATGCTTGTTTACTTACCGCACTTTCGGCAACATCAAATCCAAAAAAACAAGGCTCTGTTTTGAGCTATTTAGTCTCATTTATACAAGAATAAGCAGGAACCTCTACAACAGATCCAAAAGCAAACAACCAATTTATAACTACTAAAAAATGTGTTTTATATCACTTTCTGATAAAATGACTCCACTGTTGCTCTTAGTCATTAATTCTAGAGCTTGTCATTCCCACTAATTATTCCTATTACTTTATGTCTAATTTAGAAAAAAATACTTGCTGCCTTTCTTCCGAAGAAACAGCATTGGCCTCAGAACACCTAACAGAACACAAAGCAAACAGACCAGATCGCCAAGCTTTTCTGATGGCTATAAACGCTGGTGCTTTCATTGCATTGGCATTTATGTTCTACACAACAGCGCTTGCTGACGGACATGGAAAACTTATAGGTGGTCTTTGCTTCTCTCTAGGCTTAATGCTATGTGTAATTCTCAGTGGCGAATTATTCACATCCTCAACCTTAACTTTAGTTGCTAAGTATGCTGGCTTAACTACTTGGAAACAGCTTCTCAAAAACTGGCTCATCGTATATTCCGGAAATCTAGTTGGTGGATTAATCATTGTTGCTTTAGTAATGCTAGCAAGACAATATGACGGTTTTGGTGGAAAATGGGGAGAAGTAATTCTCAATACCGCACAACATAAAATTTCCCATATGCGCCCTGGTGAAGGCTACTTTCGAGGCTTTTTTGAAGCTTTAAGTATGGGTATTTTCTGTAATATTATGGTTTGCTTAGCTGTTTGGTTAGGATTTGCAGGTAAAACACTTACAGATAAGATGCTGGCTATGATTTTCCCTATTGGCATGTTTGTGGCTTCAGGCTTCGAACACAGCATCGCAAATATGTTTATGATTCCAGCAGGCATCAGTATCGTAAATTTTGCAGAACCAGAATTTTGGCAACTAGCGGGGCTCGATATCGCAAAATACGAAAACCTCACTGTTGTGAATTTTATTTTAAATAACCTAATTCCAGTTACTATTGGTAACATTATCGGTGGCGGAATTATGGTAGGCCTTTATAACTGGTACATAAACGTCAAAGTTGTAAAAAATAAAGACTAAGAAAATATAAATCTTTCATAAAAAAAGCGATCGTGAGATCGCTTTTTCTTTCTAGATTCCCTACTTTCACTTACATATCAATATCGAGAATTATCGGGGTATGATCCTGTCTCTCACCTGAATCAAGCATTTCAGATTTTTTTACTTTATCTTTAATGCGGTCACTTACAATAAAGTAATCAATTCTCCAACCTGAATTATTGATCTTGCTAGTTTTAATTCTCTGAGCCCACCAGGAATAAACCTTAGGGATTTGACCGTGAATATATCTAAAGGTATCAATAAAACCATGTCCTAATAGTTCAGTAAATCCTGCACGCTCTTCATCGGTAAAACCTGCAGAAAAATGATTATCGTTAGGGTTTGCTAGGTCAATTTCATTATGCGCAACATTGAAGTCACCGCAGGCAATCACAGGCTTAGTCTGATCTAATCCACTAATATATGAAGCATATAGTTTATCCCACTCTTGGCGTTCATCTAGTCTTCTAAGACCATCTCCGGAATTCGGAGTGTACACATTAACAAAGTAGAAATTTTCAAATTCTAATGCTAATAAGCGTCCTTCCTTATCAAGAGTATCTGGGGCACCAATCTCCGTAGCAACCCTTTGGGCCTGTAAATTCGATTTATATAGAACCATGGTTCCAGCATAGCCCTTTTTGGCTGGAGGTTCAGAACTTACCCATTCAATACTATAATTTGGAAAATACGAGGTTAAAATATCAAGGTGTTTTGATGAAGGCCCTGTAGATGGTAGTTTTGTTTCTTGGAAAGCAATAATATCAGCATCTTGCTTAACAATACTCTCAAGTACCAGTCGCGATAATTGCGCTCTTGGTGAATCTGAAGTTAATGCTGCATTAAGAGAATCTATGTTCCACGAAATCAATCGAATCATTTTATATTTTTCCAATGTTTAAAACGCAAAAAGGTCGTAAGAACTTACGACCTTCTCCATTAGCTAACTTATTATATTACTTACCAAGAAGTAAAGAGTTTACTAATTTCACATACTTAGCAGGATCTTTTAATGAACCTTCATCAGCAAGTATAGCTTCATCAAAAATCAACTGAACCCACTGCTTAAATCTGTTCTCATCTGATTCTGCAGCCATCTTCTTAACAAGGTCATGATCAAGGTTAAGCTCAAGAGTGTATTTATCTTCAGGAAGCTTTTGACCTGATGCTTCAAGAATACGGCGCATCTGAGCAGTCATCATGTTTCTGCCCTGACTTATTACACAACTTGGAGTGTCGGTTAAACGGCTAGTAACCTTAACTTCCTCAACTGATCCTGAAAGAGCATCCTTAACTCTCTTTAGAAGATCTCCATTTTCCTTAGCTTGGGTTTCTTGTTTTTCCTTTTCTTCTTTGTCTTCAAGATCGCCTAGATCAAGATCTGAAGCTGTTGCAGAAATGAATTTTTTGCCCTTGTAATCAGAAACTTGAGCCATTACAAATTCATCAACACGTTCCCAAAGCAGAATTACTTCAATGCCCTTCTTTTTAAGGTTTTCGAGATATGGGCTTGAGGCAGCAGCATCGTATGAACCAGCTGTAATGTAATAGATATTCTTCTGTTTCTCAGGCATTCTAGAAATGTAGTCTTCCAAAGAAACATTCTGTTCACTGCTGTTATTGTGGGTTGTAGCAAATCTACAAAGTCCGAAAACTTCATCACGGTTATCGTAATCTTCAACTAGACCTTCTTTTAGAACACTACCAAATTCAGTCCAGAAATTCTTATATTTTTCTTTATCTTCATCCTTTGCAAGTTTTGCAATCATCTGTAAAGCTTTCTTAGTGCAAGCTTTCTTTAACTGTGAAGTGGTCTTGCTATCTTGAAGGATTTCACGAGATACATTAAGTGGTAAATCGCTAGAATCAAGAATACCTTTAACAAAGCGTAGGTAATTAGGCATGAACTGCTCAGCGTCATCCATTATGAAAACACGCTGTACATATAGCTTAAGGCCATGTTTTTGTTCTCTATTAAACATATCAAATGGAGCATGTTTAGGAATATAGAGGAGGCTAGTATATTCTTGTGCACCTTCTACATGGTTATGAGACCAGGTCATTGGTTCTTCATAGTCATGGCTAATATGTTTATAGAATTCCTTGTACTCTTCATCCTTAATATCCTTAGGAGCACGAGTCCAAAGAGCCTTAGCTTCATTAACCTGTTGCCATTCAGTATATTCAGCAGCTTGTTCTTTGCCTTCTTCTTTTTCAGGCTTTACAGTTTCAAGCATTTCTACAGGAACTGAAATATGATCTGAATATTTGCTAATAGCTGAACGAAGAGTCCAATCATCAAGGAACTCATCTTCACCTTTTTTAAGAGAAAGAATTACATCAGTACCACGTGTAGCCTTAGTTACGGTGCTAACGGTGAATTCACCGGTACCATCAGATTCCCAGCATACTGCTTCATCAGCTTTTGCAGTGGCAGAACGGCTTATAACAGTTACTTTATCAGCAACAATAAAAGCTGAATAGAAACCTACACCGAACTGACCAATAAGCTGTGAGTCTTTTGCTTGGTCGCCAGAGAGGTTCTTAAAGAATTCAGAAGTGCCAGACTTTGCGATAGTACCAAGATGATCTATAGCTTCATCTCTAGTCATACCAATACCATTATCAGATATTGTAAGAAGCTTCTTCTTTTCATCTGCACTTACACGAATATGAAGTTCAGGATCATCGCCATAGATTGATTGATCTTGGATGGCTTTAAAACGAAGCTTATCAATAGCATCTGAAGCATTTGAAATAAGCTCTCTTAAAAATACTTCTTTATTTGAATAAAGACTGTTAGCAAGTAAATTCAAAAGTTGTTTTACTTCTGTCTGAAAACCACGTTTTTCAATTTTCTCTTCTGACATTTCTATTACCTATAACTTTCAAAATATTCACGATTAAAAATGAATATCTAAAAAACCATAATAATTTCGCGTTGCTAAGTAAATTACTTATATTCTAAAGAATTAGGCTTTGAATCTTTTAATCCACGTAAGTTAGCTCGATAATTAAATATCCACTTAACTACACAATCACCTTATTCTTAAGCGTGTTCACTTATCTCAACTTAACTCTCATTAGCGCTAGTCGTGCTATTTTTAGCTTTCTAGCAACGTTATTTCCAACAATTAAACATAGTTGGTCTTTCGTTTTTCAGTCTATATATAGGGACGATTATTTTTATTTCAAGAACTTAGGTTACTAAATTTTTTTGGACATCTTACAAAGAAACGGTGGGGACAGTATTCTCTCGATAATAACGTTATTTACAAAAAAAATTCCCTTGAAAATTTGCACAATTTTCAAGGACTCTATACTGTCTTTAATTTTTCTTGATTATAAAGGCAGACGGCCATTAAAGGATCTTAATAAGGTTGAACCGTCTATTGCATCAAGCTCACCCCCGATAGGAATTCCTCTAGCTATTTGGGATACTTTAATTCCATATTTGGAGGCAATATGTCCAATATAATGAGCCGTGGCATCGCCTTCAACGGTCGGATTAGTAGCAAGAATTACTTCATGGTAATGGTATTCTGCCATCAATTTTTCAAGCACATCTAAGTTTAGATCTTTAGGGCCAATTCCTTCAAGAGGATTTAAATGACCATGAAGTACAAAGTAAGTACCATGAAATTCCCCTGTTTTTTCAATTGCTAAAACATCAGCAGGAGTTTCCACAATACACAAAAGTTTTTTCTCTTTTCTAGAGACATCAGAGCATATCTCGCAAATATCGCCCTCACAGTAACTCTGACATTCTCGGCAATAACCTATTTTAGAAACAGATTCTGCTAGTACTTTACTGAGTCTAAGAGCCCCTTCTCTATTGTGATCAAGAATATTAAAGGCTATACGTTGAGCACTTCTTGGTCCTATACCAGGCATTACCTGAAGTTCTTCAATTAATTGTTCAAGTAAAGGACTAAATTTCATGTCTAACCTCTATTAGAATAAAAAAATGCCGGTACCACCGGCATTATAAAAACATCTCGGATGCTTCATTCAAAAATTTTAATTTAGAATGGTAATTTTATTCCTGGTGGTAACTGAATACCATTTGTTACTTTAGCCATTCTTTCGGTTGAATATTCATTAATACGACGTACAGCATCGTTTACAGCTGCTGTAATGAGGTCTTCACAAATCTCAAGCTCTTCACTAAATACAGAGTCAGCAATTTCAACACGAGTTACTTCATGAGTTCCCTTCATAGTAACTTTAACTGCGCCACTTCCTGATTCACCAACGGCAGTATAATTTTCAATATCTTCTTTTGCCTTTTCAGATCTTTCTTGCATCAATTGAGCTTGACGCATCATGTTTGCCATGTTGCCAAGGTTTCCAAACATAAAATACTTCCTTTAGTTAATAAAACAAACTCGAAATTTTCAAACAATTTAACATCAAATAGAAAAAACTAAAAATTTAATTCAAGATTATGGTTGGAATTTTTTACTCATTCACAACTTAAAATAATTTTTACCTTTTTGATGTGTACATTTCTCAAGGTACCAAATACACCTTACTTATCTTCTAATAGATAAAAAGCAGATCTATTTAAATCTAGCCCTAATTCTTGGACTGTATTATTAAACATGCTGTCATTTAAAATATTATGCATTTCTGTAGCATAATGACTTTGATAATATTTCTGAGCTAAAGAGTTTGGACTCCCTTCAATTTCCTTCTCTTTGGTAAATTCAATATCAATTCGCACCTCGTGATTTTTATATCTCGAGAACTCTTGCTCTAACATAGAAACGTTATCATCAGTTAAAAAGAAACGATAATCCTCAGGGAATATTAAATGCCAATTATTTTCATCTGAATCTTCACGGCGTTTACTAAATACAATTACTGCCATTTCTGCAGCCTGTAATTTGGCTCCAATAATATCTTTACAATATGGATCATCAAGATACTTTATAAAGTATCTATGGGTTTCTACTATTTTTGATGAAAAACTTACCTCATCCCTAACTTGCTGCGATGTATTGTTAACGCTAGGCGAGATATGAGAAATATTCAATTCACTATCTGTAAAACCTTGAGCATTTTCAATATCGGTTTCATCATCGCTATCAGAGGCAAAACTCGAAACATCAGCTGGTTGTTCATCTGGTGGTGGAACATCATCATCACCACTCGCAAGGTATTCTTCATAATTTAATTGATTATGATCATCCGAGTAATTTGTTACATCATTTGGAACATATTGCTGAGGAACGTTAACTTTAGGTGTATTAGCACCATTATTCCAATGATCCTCATGATTTTGGTTATTATTCTGAGGTGGATTAACAGAATTACCAGTATTAGATTGATTGCCTCTCATCATTGGTACTGGAATATCTTCTACATTCCTACTACTAGAATGGTAAGGTTCCCCTGTAATAGTTATAGGCTCACTCGGTATATTAGTTGATAATGGTTCTGTTTTTACAATCGGACGTTCAGGACCAGTTACTTGACTTATGAGATTGTCCATTGCAGGAACTTTAGTAAAGTTAGGTCTCTCAATCTCAGAACTATCATTAGAAATAAACGAATTATTTTGGCTTACTGGATTCGCAATAACAGATGCCAAAGGAGTAGTTGCAAACTCCTCTCTAGAGTCTTGAATAGTAGCCTCTGCCTTTTGAAGAGCGAGCTTTTCGTTACTTATTCTATTAGCTTCTTCAATCTTTTTTCTTATCGCATTATTTCTTTCTTTGTTAGCTTTATCTGCTCTTTTTTGATCAAGTTCTTTTTGTAGCTCTTTTATTTTGCTACTCAGCAATTTCAAATAAGAAAACAAAGGCTCATAGTGTTGCTCAGTTTCTTGAGTATATTTTAAAATCTCTTCTCTATTTTTAACTACGGCTGTTTTTTGGTTACCAGGTATCCTTTCTTTGCTACCTTCAATAAATTTTTTATTTACAACAGCATCGACAGCAGTCGTTTTAGGAATATTACTAAACGGATTCTTTCCACTATATGCCGGAGCTACATTTGCTATCGCTTGACGTTTTTTAAGAAAATGATCCACCCCCAAGGCAGGATTATTACTAAAACCAGGGACTAAATCAGGAAATTTAACGCGTCTTTTCTTAATTAAGCGTTTTTTTTTAAACTAAATGCCATTAGACGTAGCAAAGTCATTTCAAATGCAGCCATGCCATCAGGTGCATAAGGAAGTTCGCGTCTACCTTCTAATGTTATTTGATAATAAAGTTGCAACTCTTCTGGGGAGAATTTAGTAGCGTATTGCTTCATGATTTCATCACGGAAGCAAAAAACATTTTCTCCAGCATTGCCAATAATTTGGTACAAAGCTAGATCATGGAAAATTTGTGCAAGGCTAATATGAAGAGCATCAAAATCAGGAGTTACTGAAGATATTTTTGACATCACATCATTTAAACGCGCACCGTCGTTATCTGAAATAATATCTAAAATCTCAACAAGATAGGTACTATCAAGAGTACCAAGCATTGCAGTTACGCCCTCGAGAGTAACCTTACCACCACCAAGAGCAATTGCTTGGTCAGTAAGACTCAAGGCATCACGCATACTTCCGCGAGCAGCTCTAGAAAGCTCAGTAAGAGCATTGCTATCAGCTTCGATGTTTTCTTTTTTAAGAACTTTGTCTAGCTGATTTTTGATTTCTTCAATAGTCAAAGCTTTAAGCTGAAACTGAAGGCATCTAGATACTACAGTAATAGGAAGTTTTTGTGGGGCCGTAGTTGCCAATATAAATTTTACGTATTCTGGCGGTTCTTCTAGAGTTTTAAGAAGAGCATTAAATGAGCCACCCGACAACATATGAACTTCGTCGATAATGTACACCTTAAAACGCCCCATCTGAGGAGAGTACTGTACGTTATCCAACAAATCGCGAGTATCTTCAACTTTAGTTCTTGATGCTGCGTCGATTTCAATTAAATCTGGGAAGGTCCCATTTTGAATGGCTTTACAGCTTGGACATTCCTCACAAGGAGTAGAGGTAATACCTTCTTCGCAGTTAAAGCATTTTGCGAGAATTCGTGCAATGGTGGTTTTACCAACACCACGAGTACCTGTGAATAAATAGGCATGGTGGAGGCGCCCAGTATCAAGAGCGTTTTTTAATGCTGAAAGAACCTGCTTCTGTCCCACAACATCATCAAACGTTTGCGGTCTATATTTTCTTGCTAATACTGTATATTCAGCCATTAATCTTCACCATTTCTTGCACAGCAATAAATACGGCACTGTACCCTATGATTTCATTGTACAAAATGCAAAATTATTGTGCAATTTATAATTGTCGCTACAAATTAATGTCCTGGAAAATCCAATACGGACTCACAATTAATATCTAGCTTCTTTAATTTTTCTAATCCACCTAAATCAGGAAGGCAAATAGCAAATGAAGCACCAACAACTTTGGCTCCACACTTTTGTACAAGTCTATAAGCCGCCTCAATGGTGCCACCAGTAGCAATTAAATCGTCAACTAAAAGGACACGATCCTCTGGATTTAAACAATCTTTGTGGATTTCGAGGGTATTGGTGCCATATTCAAGAGCATAATCTTCTCTATATACGGCTCTTGGAAGTTTTCCCTTCTTTCTTACCATAACAAAGCCAGCGCCAAGGATTTGTGCCACTGGTGCTCCAAAAACAAAACCACGAGATTCAGTGCCCGCAACTTTAGTGATACCTTTATCTTTAAAAGGAAGAGCTAAATAGTGGCAAAGTAGTGAGAATGCCTTAGGGTTTTCACAGACAGATGAAATGTCTCGAAAGATAATTCCAGGTTTTGGAAAATCAGGTATTGATTTTACGCAGCTCTTTAAATATTCAATATCACTATTCACCAAAAACTCCTTAGGAAATCACCATTCTTCAAGTATTTTTTGAAAACAGAAAACTACCACGAATCCAAAAATCGTAGCTAATTGTCTTAATCTATAAAAATTTTCTTAAATCTAGACTCGTTTGCATGAGGTTTATAAGATACGACAACTCTCGGTGGCTATTATATTACAGCTTATTGAAAACGCAATTTTGTTCCCTTATTCTTAATTTCTCATTTTCCAATTCAACCCACTTTTTAAAAACACAAATAAAATCAAGATTCTCAAGTATTAAAAAAAAATTACAAAATTTGTAACATTTTTTTAATTAACAAAGCCATACCAATTAAAACAACAATAATATTGTTGAATAATAAATATACTGTTTATTCTTAAAAGAAAGATTTATTCCATTTTAAGGAAATCTGTAATGGCTCGCTCTAAACGCTTTGAAAGTGAAGAAGTAATTTTTAACGTAATATCACTTTTTTGTGAAAGAGATTTTGAAGCCGTTTCTATTAACGAAATCATCAATGTTACAGGTCTAAGTAGAAGTAGCATCTATAGTACCTTTGGTAATAAGTACAATTTATTTATTGAAGCCTTCGATACCTACCGCACTAAGCGCAAGAATGATGTTCTTGCATTAGCTTGTAAAGGAACCGGGGCGGAAGCTCTTAGAAACTTACTTCTATATCTAATGCAAATAAAAGAGCAAGGTTCTATATTTAATAGTTGTATGACAGTAACCCAAGCCATTAATTTAAAAGATGAAAATAAAGAAATAGAAGAAAAAATAATAGAAGATAAGCATTTCTGCACAAAAATTATTAAAGATACCATCATAAGAGGGAAAAACGATGGTTCTATAAAAAGCGATATCTCTGAAGAGGATGCAGCCAACATTCTGACCAACATACTACCTGGACTTCAAATAATAGGGAAAAAAACAGAGAATGTCGAACTGGCTCGTAAAGAAATGTATAGGGTACTCAAGGTTCTACACCTTTAAAATTTTCCCCTAAATAAGACTTATATTTATTTACTACTTTTTTACGTTTCCTTAGAATGACTAAAAATCTCAAAAGATAAAGTAGGAATTGCAATGTCTTATAAATTTGAAGGAATTCTTTTTGATCTTGATGGCACTCTTCTTGATACCGCACTTGATCTTGCAAAAGCCGCAAACCAAGTACTTAAAGCACATGCAATTCCAGGATATTTAGATGATACAACGGCAAGAGAATATGCTTCAGATGGTATGAAAATCCTTTTACAAAAAGGCGCAACGAATTTTCTCTCCAATGAAGATGCTGAAAAACTAAAGCCAGAATTTCTAAGTTACTATAACGAACATATTGCTGATAGAACTGAATATTTTCCCGGAATCCAAGAGCTTTTAAACAAAATAATATTGGCCAAAATTCCTATGGGAACCGTAACAAACAAGCCTCATGAATTAGCACTAAAACTTTTAAATAAATTCCCTGAAACAGCTCAAATGCGCACAATCATCGGCAGTAGTAAAGATATTAAGGGCAAACCTGCACCAGACGCTCTTTTGTTATGTGCTGAAAAACTCGGTGTTGATCCTAAAAAATGTGTTTATTTAGGGGATCACATAAGAGATATTGAAGCTGGAAGAAATGCGGGGATGGAGACCATACTCGCAGGTTGGGGATATATCAAAAAAGACACCAACCTACTTGATTTTAAAGCAAATTTCATCGCTCAAACCCCCAAAGATGCTGAAACATACATCTTTGAAGATTAAGAATTTTTTTTAGACCACCAAAGCTACTTGGGTATCACACTTAGGTTCAACTTCTGGATTTGAATCTAAGGTGACATTACAAATAAATGCAGGTAATCTGCCCTTGTAATGTTCAATAGCTTGATTAAATATAAGATCATTGATGCGCAAATTAACTGTGTCGTCTAGCAGTTTCTCGCCATCACTGTTTACACCAACGCAGATAACAAGGTAACGAGACTCGCCGCCTTCTTCTGCTAAAACAAATACATTATCGAGAGGAATCAAACGATAACCAGGAAGATCTATTAAAAGATCGTAAACCGCCTGCCATATAGTTATTTTTACAGGACTCTTATCAGATGTGTGTTTTCTCTTAAATGCTATATATTTAAGCAAAATTTCCACGAATGGCTGAATATTGTTGCGGGAAAAGGCTTTAGTTAGATCTGTCCTTCCTGCGACAATTTTAGTGAGCGTACCAACGTAATCGGTTGTTTCTGAAACAGCATCAGAAACAGATAAACGAATTTCTGTATTCACAAGAGCCGCATTATCAAGGTTTTCTTTAAACTGTCGTGATACTGTAATTAAACCTTCACCACAAAGCATATTTAAAAATCTTCTTGTAAAGTTATAAATCTCTTGCGCATAAGGTGTTGGCTTTCGAGGATCGTAGCGGGACATCTGGTGCATGGAAATATGTTCACCATTTAGAAGGCGAGCCACTCCAACTTCACCACATAACAAGTACGCTCCGAAACCAGATTCCAAAATTTCTTTTACGTACCACATGCCACTGTCAATATTCACGGTCATGATTAAATCTGATTCAACAATGGATGCAAAGACAGATGCGGGCCTCATAAGCCCATTATCATAATGACCACACCAATCATAAAGATCATCAGGATCTAATTTTGAAAAGCAGCCTTGCAATATGCATGAAAGCTCATCTTGAGTAATTCCGCACCAACCATACATTTCATCAGAGTAAGGAGAATCAACGCCAGTTAATGAAAAGAAAAGTTTTTGATTTGGATGTTCAGGGTTAACTAACAGATCAACCATTCCTGAAATATGAGAGCCTACCGCAAGAATATAAATAAAATCATTACGCGAATTTAATTGGAGAAGTTGAACAAAAAGTCTTTCCCACGCATGCAAAATATTGAGCGATTTGATGGCATAGCGCTGTACACGATCAAAATTCTTAAAAGATATTACGAGTTTTTTGCCAGCAATATTACTTAATGAAAGAAGGGATCTTCCAAAATCGTAGTCAGAATTCCCTCTTACTTTATCAGGAAAAAGCTGCATTGCGGCTTTATGAGTTTCTTCACAGAGTTTAGTGATAAGTTCGTTATAACTAGTTGTTGCTGTAACTTCAGCAAAATCATATGTTAGTTCTAGATAACGCCCTCTTCGACTCATAATATCGCCATCACGAGAGATAGCAGTATCCATAAACAATCTTGTGGGATAACGATCGCCATAAAAGGCATTAATCATATCTAAAAAGGTAGATACGCCAAGACCATGTGGAGCAGAAAAGGAAACAAAAGGACCATGTTCATTAACTGCACGTTCCACCAAAGCAAGATATCCCGTTTTGTCTGCACGAAGTTTTTGAGAACAGAGGGACGAATAAAGATTATCTTGTGTCAAATCTATCAACATTTAGGCATTAACTCACAAATTTGTTTCTGTGAGCATAATAGCAAAAAAAGTTAATATCCTCAAAAATTTTGTGATGTACGAGGTAATAAAAATAATAAGGTGGGATAGATTTGAGCAAAACAAATCAAAAAAGCTTGTTTTACAAGTTTTAGAAACAAAAAAACCGAGAAAATCTCGGTTTTTTTTTAAATTACTAGAAATTAGTCTTCATATTTCTTGAAGAGTAATGAACCATTGGTACCACCAAATCCAAATGAATTTGAAAGTGCATACTTAAGTTCTGCCTTCTGAGCAACGTTAGGAACTAAATTGATGCCTTCTACTTCAGGATCAGGATTTTCCAAGTTGATAGTTGGAGGGCAAATCTGATCACGAATTGCCATAGTGGTAATTACGGCTTCAATAGCACCAGCAGCACCGAGTAAATGTCCAGTCATAGACTTGGTTGAGCTTACACGTACAGTATTAATAGCATCACCAAATACAGAACGAACACCTCTGATTTCTGCCAAATCACCAAGATGGGTAGAAGTACCATGTGCATTTACATAACCAACATCAGCTGGTGTAATACCACCATCTTTAATTGCATTATCCATAGCAAGTGCAGCACCTTCACCGTTGTCTGGTGGAGCAGTCATATGATGAGCATCTGAGCTCATACCAAAACCTGCTAGTTCAGCATAAATCTTAGCCTTACGAGCTTTTGCATGTTCTAATTCTTCAAGAACTAGTACACCAGCACCATCACCTAGTACGAAACCATCTCTAGCTACATCCCAAGGACGTGATGCTTTTTCTGGTTCGTCATTTCTTGTTGAAAGAGCCTTTAAAGCACAGAAACCAGCAATACCCATTGGGGTAGAAGCTTTTTCAGCACCGCCACAGAACATTACGTCTGCATCACCATACTGAATTAATCTTGCTGATAAACCAATAGCATGGGTACCTGAAGAGCATGCAGTAACTGTAGCTAAATTAGGACCTCTCGCACCAATACGGATAGAAAGGTGACCTGATACCATGTTAATAATGGTTGAAGGTACGAAAAATGGGCTTACGCGTCTAGGACCACTCTTTACTAAAGCTTCAATATTCTGCTCAATAAGACCGAGGCCACCGATACCAGAACCAATAAGGCACCCAACACGTGTAGCATTCTCTGGAGTAATTTCTAATCCAGAATCTTCCTTGGCCATAAGGCCAGCCGCAATACCGTATTGGATAAACATGTCCATTTTACGAGCATCTTTACGTCCAATACCAAATGCTTCAGGATCAAATCCTTTAACAAGGCCTGCGATCTTTGATGGGTAATCTGTGGTATCAAAATGATCTATGGCACATACACCACTCTTGCCAGCAACTAAGTTCTGCCAAGATTCAGCAGCAGTATTGCCAACTGGGGAAAGCATACCGAGACCGGTAACAACTACTCTGCGTTTTGACACAGGTCTGCCTCCGTGTGAAATTATTTAAACAAAAAGAAGCGTTTTGAAACAAAACGCTTCTTCCATTATTACCAGAAGCCTGGCAACAGGCACAATTAAGCCTGATGAGCCTTGATGTAATCTACAGCCTTCTGAACAGTAGTGATCTTTTCAGCATCTTCATCAGGAATTTCAGTGCCAAATTCTTCTTCGAGAGCCATAACAAGCTCTACAGTATCAAGAGAATCAGCGCCAAGATCTTCAATGAAAGATGCTTCAGGAACAACTTCTTCTTCCTTAACACCAAGCTGATCAACTATGACTTTCTTTACACGCTCTACAATATCGCTCATGTCTTAATTTCCTATAACGTTCACACGCTTTTTATCAAAAACACCGCAACCTGCGGGTTAAATTGTTGCTAATTATAACGGGATTAACGACTTATATCTACAATTAATTTCAAATTTTCAGTCGTTGAACACGTTATCGATTAATTCATATACATTCCGCCGTTTACACTAATAACTTCTCCGGTGATATAACCAGCACCTTCTGAAGCCAAAAATGTAACTGCATTGGCAATATCTTCAGGGGTACCAAGTTTTCCTGCAGGTACACCAGAAAGGATATTTTGCTTCTGTTCATCTGTTAAAATTGCAGTCATATCAGTAGCAATAAAACCAGGAGCCACAGCATTTACTGTAATACCACGTGAAGCAACTTCACGTGCAAGACTACGTGAAAAACCTAAAAGTCCTGCTTTAGCTGCTGAGTAATTGCATTGTCCAGCATTACCCATAAGTCCAACAACTGAGCTAATGCTAACAATTCTGCCCCAACGCTTCTTCATCATGCCACGAAGCACAGCCTTACTCATTCTAAAAATGCCTGAAAGGTTGGTATTTATTACTGCATCCCAATCTTCATCTTTCATTCTCATAAGAAGAGTATCGCGAGTAATACCTGCATTATTAATGAGAATATCAGGATCACCAAAATCTTTGGTTACTTGAGCTAAAAAGTTCTGTACAGATTCTGCACTTCCGATATCTAGAACGTAGCCCTTGCCATTTTCTCCAAAATATTCATTTATTGCAGAAACACCCTTTTCAGAAGTAGCAGTAGCGCAAACCTTAGCACCCATGCTTGCAAAAGACTGTGCAACAGCCTTTCCAATGCCACGAGATGCACCAGTTACGACAACAATTTTTCCGGAAAAATCCATTTTATCTCTCCATTACTTAACAGCTTCTAGAGCTGAAGCAAAACTTGCTTCATCATTACATGGTAAAGCATTAACAGTTTTATCAATACGCTTAGATAAGCCACTTAATACCTTGCCTGGGCCCATTTCAACAAGTACTGAAACACCGGCAGCTACCATTGCTTGCTCGGTTTCAACCCAACGTACAGGGTTATACAATTGACGTACGAGAGCATCCTTAATCATATCAACTTGAATCTGTGCTTCTACATCAACATTATTGATAACAGGAATTTCTGGTTCATTGAACTTTATTTCTTTTAGTTCTTTTGCAAGCTTTTCTGCAGCAGGCTTCATCAAAGCACAATGAGAAGGAACACTTACAGCAAGTGGCAATACTCTCTTTGCTCCCTTAGCTTTAAGGATTTCGCCAGCACGAGCAACAGCTTCAGCATTACCTGCAATTACTACTTGACCAGGTGAGTTGAAATTTACAGCAGAACAAACTTCATTTTGAGCTGCTTCTGCACAAGCACTTTTAACAGTATCGTCATCTAAACCAATGATTGCTGCCATAGCACCTACACCAACAGGTACAGCTTCTTGCATGAACTCACCACGGAGTTTTACTAACTTTACAGCATCTTTAAAAGCAATGACACCAGCGCAAGTAAGAGCACTGTATTCACCAAGTGAATGACCTGCTATAACTTTAGGTAAAAGATCAGTGCGTTCCTTCCAAAGACGATACAATGCTACTGAAGATGTTAATAGTGCTGGCTGGGTTTTAAAGGTCTTTCCAAGTTCTTCTTGTGGTCCATTTAAAACTAGATCATATAAATCGTAACCTAAAACTTCTGAAGCTTCTTTGAAAGTATTCTTAACAGTATCACTGTTGTCATACACTTCTTTAAGCATTCCCACACTCTGGGATCCTTGTCCAGGAAACACAAAAGCAAAATCAGCCATTACGTATACTCCATAAAGTTATTTCTATTATTTAAATTTTGTAGAAAAAGGGATGTTTTCCTATTTTCAAAAAAAATGAAGGCAGATTCAAAAAAATCAAACCTGCCTTAAAAATTAAAATTTGATAAGAGCGCTACCCCAGGTAAAGCCACCACCAAACGACTCAAGAAGAATAAGATCTCCTCTCTTTATACGTCCAGAACGTACACCTTCATCGAGAGCTAAAATCACTGAAGCTCCTGAAGTATTGCCATATTTGTCCAAGTTAACTATAACTTGATCCATTTCCATATCAAGACGTTTTGCGGTAGCTGAGATAATTCTCAAATTTGCTTGATGTGGAACTAACCATTTAAGATCGCTCTTCGAAAAACCATTCTTTTCTAAAGTATCAGTTACTAAAGTACTTAGTGTCTTTACAGCATACTTAAATACTTCATGGCCTTTCATTTGCATCCATTCTGGCTGTAAGGACTGTCTACTGATATTTTTTAATGACAAAAGATCTGCATGACTACCATCAGCATGAATCTCTGCTGAATAAACGCCAGGTTCTTCTGATGCTTCTAAAACACTAGCCCCAGCGCCATCACCGAATAGAATAATGGTAGTTCTATCATTAGGATCGCAAGTTCTTGAAAGAATATCAACACCAATTACAAGAGCTCTTTTTATAGAACCACTCTTGATATATGCGTTAGCTGTGCTAAGCGCATAGCTAAAACCCGAACAAGCTGCTGCTACATCAAAAGCAGGTTGGCCTGTAGTCCCTAAAATTCGTTGCACTTCACAAGCAACAGATGGAAAAGCATATTGAGAACTGGTTGTGCCAACAATAATTAAATCTATATCATCTGCACTTAAATCTGAGGCTTCCAAAGCCTGTTTTGCAGCAGCTGCCGCCATTACAGACGCTGTTTCTTCTTCAGAAGCGATACGACGTTCCTTTATACCAGTGCGTTCTGTAATCCATTCATCGCTAGTCTCTACCATTTTTTCAAGATCAGCGTTTGTGCGTACCTGAGCTGGAAGATAGCTACCAGTACCAAGAATTCTGCTGTACATTCCGTTAAATGCCTTTATTACTGATTGAGTTAAATCCTGCCGCAATTAATTCCGGCAAATGATTCAACGATTGAATCTCCGCCTGCTCTATTGCATTCAAGAATGCGAAATGATTTGCGCCCCCATGACTCTTTACAACGATGCCATTAAGACCTAGTAAAGTTGATCCATTATAAGAGTCCGGTTGCATTATACCAATTTTTCTTTTAAAAAAGTGCTTAAAAGGTTTTATGAGTAAACTTGTACCATTGCCGAGTATTTTTTTCTGAAGCCCACGGTATAGTCCTTCAGCGGTTTTAAGAGCAATATTTCCAGTAAAACCATCAGTTACAATAACATCAAATTTTCCTGTAAATAAATCATTACCTTCAGCAAAGCCCAAAAAATTACAGTATTCCGAGGAAGCCATTTGAGAAGCCGCTTTTCTTAGATAATCAGGCCCTTTAGTGCTTTCACTACCTACATTTAAAAATACTAAACTTGGCTTATCTTTTTTGAGATAAATTTTTGCTGCAATACTGCCCATAAGTGCATTTTGTACTAAGACATTAGCATCTTGAGACAGATTTGCTCCTAAATCCAAAAAAACAGTTCCTGTTCTACCATTAAAAGATGGAATAACTTTGACAAGAGCACTTCTTCTAATTCCGGGTATTCTTCCTAGCAAGGAATCAGAAATCACAGCTAAAGCTCCAGTGCTACCTGCTGTTACCACGCCAGATGCCCGTTTTTCTTTTACCGCCAATACAGCTGCATAAAGAGAATTTTTGTCACCTTCTCTTAAAGCTTCTAGTGGAGAACAATCACTTTTTATAACACCTGGAGTATGAATAAAATCGATATGTGAATTATTGGCAATACCAAACCTACGGAGTTCTGGAAGAACATCCGCTTCTCGCCCAAAAATTTGAAAATTAAGCTCTTTATAAATAAGTAGTGCCTGCTTTACAGCCGGCACTACCACTGGTGGGCCAAAATCCCCACCCATTGCATCAAGAGCTAAAACAACAGCAGTCAAAATTACTTATTGTCGCTATCCTGAACTGCGGCGTTAACAACCTTAACACCTTTGTAGTAACCATTAGCGGTTACATTGTGACGAAGATGATATTCGCCTGAATTCTTATCCATAGAAACTTTAGCAGCGGTTAAACTGTCATGAGATCTACGCTGATCACGACGTGAACGGGACTGATGATTTTGCTGAACGGCCATAGCCTTCTCCTAACTTTTTTTCAATTTACTCAATACTGCAAAAGGGTTGCTATTCTCCTGCTCCGGGATTTCACCGAATACACCACCATTTGGAATTTCACAAACACCATCAGGGTGTCTAGGAACCAAAGGCAGAGATAGAAGAAGTTCATCCTCTAATATCTGGTACAGATCTAGTTCTCCGAACTCATCTACTTCAGCAAAATCGTAGTCATCTTCTAATTTCAACGCCTTCGCCTTTTTCTCGTCGATGGTATAACGGAAATCAGAAGCAATATTCAGTTCAAGGGAATCGCCGCAACGCTGGCATACACACTTCACAGCGGTACCAACATTGCCCTCAATTACAGTTAAACCCTGCAAATCGACGCCAAAAGAGATTTTAACCTCCGCATCGCTTAATACAGCTTCCACAACGCCTGCCAAACGTTCCAGCTTCTCTTTAGGTATATAGCCTTCATAGTCAAGCTTTTTCGCTGCAGCCCGTACAGGATCCACCTTCTGTGGAATTTTCACTTTTTGCATAGTGCCGCCATCATATATAAAAAAATATCAATAGTCAAAAAAAAAAATAGATTTTTGAACTACTTTTACCCCTAAAATCCTAAATAGCGTCCTATTGAAGTTTGCTATTTTCTAAAAAGTTCCATAGATCTGTAAGGGACCCAAATGTTCCTAACGGATGACATGTATTTAAGGTAATTTCATCATGAACACCTGTAAGAACTCCTGCACTTGGCATTCCAGCCTTATCTGCCATTGCAAGATCTAAGGTAGAATCGCCTACCATCAAACATTGATTCAAATGACAACCAAGAAGAGATGCCGCTTTTATTAGCATATCAGGAGCTGGCTTAGAAGGTACTTCATCTCCTGCAACAGAAGCATCCATATATTTATCTAAACCGCAACACTTCATTATACGGTTACAACCACTTCGAGATTTTCCTGTTGCTAAAGCTAAGCGGTAACCGTTATCTTTTAACTTTTCAAGCACAGGGATTGCGTCTTTAAAAAGTTTGGCTTGTTCTTTTTTTTCGCTCGCAATATAAATTTGCCTATATGATTCAGCGATTGCTGCAACTTTTTCTTCTGATAAGCTTCGATTTAATGTCGCACAGGCTTCAACAAGAGAAATGCCAATAATGTTTTTTATAGCTTGCTTTGAAGGGAGCTCAACACTATTCTCTTTAAAAGCAGCTTCCATACAGCTAACAATGCGCCCCACTGTGTCCATAAGTGTACCGTCAACGTCAAAAATTACTGCCTTTATATCTTTAACAGAAAACATCTTAAAACCTTAAGCAAAATCTAATCTCGAAAATACCTGCATATTATAAGGTACGATGATTATAAAGATAATGATTATCAAGCCTGCAAGTGATAGTTCAGTAAGAAAAATCTTTAGAAGCTAACCTTTACAAACAAAAGTTTCTCAAAAACAATTCCCCTAAAATATTAGTTACTAGGAAAAATAACACTTCAGTGGTATACAATAAAGAGTTGATTTTCAAAGGTAGCAAACACTAATGAATTCGGAAGATTTGGAACTAATAGAAACAACTATCTCAAAAGATGAGTTTCTTGCTTTTTTGACTTTCTTAGTACTTCCAACCTCAAATAATAAAAAAGATTACCCTATTATAAAGTGCTTTCAAAGTTTAGATGGAAGACTCTATATTGGAGCTTTCTCTAATAAACCTCAAATATCGTACAAAACTTCAACCCAAACCGCCTTTATTGAAGCTCCTTTTAATTATCCAGAGAAACTATTCTTTATTACCCCAGAAATCTTGATTACAGTAAATGCTACTACTAACTCTTACAAAGTATCAGCTCCCAAAGAGCTATTTACTCTATTTGATAACAAAATCTCTAAGGATAAAAACGTATATAAGAGTAATGATAAGCAAATAGAAGGCGTAATTCCTTCTGAAATCGAATTATCACCTAAGGCTGAGACTTTTATTTCTCAAGTTAACGAAGTAAAAGAAGAGATACAAAGTAAATCTCTTAAAAAGCTCGTCCTTACTAGAAAAGCCACTCTACATTTTTCTCATAAACTTTCAAAAGAAGAAATATTAGTAGCTACGATTAGGGATAGGATCGATGGAGTATTAAAAAGATCTAATGCGAATGCTGATAGTTATTTTTATGCTACTTTAAACGAAGAGGAGTTATTTCTTTCCTTTACTCCCGAAACCCTAATTTTACAAAATACACGCACCATATACACAGAGGCATTGGCCGGTTCTTGTTTCCCTGGGGGGGGGACAATGCTTCTTAAAGACAAAAAAAATCTTCAAGAAAATCACATAGTACTTGAAGAAATCTTAAATAACCTAAAAAAAGTAAGTAGCAAAATAGATAGTTCAAAAACTAAGATACGCCCACTTCCTTACATCGAACATCTAGTAACTGAAATAACCGCTGAAACAGCTCCTAATATTGCCATTTTAAAGTCTGCAGAAATGTTACATCCAACACCTGCTGTACTTGGTTACCCTAGAAAGATAGCTTGGGAATACCTAAATAATCACAAATTGCTTCCTGAAAAACTCCATGCTGGAATTGGAGGAGTCTTTGCAGTTAATAGTGATACCTCGGATTATAAGTTATCATTGGCTGTGCTCATTCGCTCTTGTAGCATCAAAGAACAAGAAATCTCTCTTTTCGGAGGCGCAGGAATTATGCCTGATTCTGATGCCAAACAGGAATGGATAGAAACAGGAACCAAAATGCTCGCTGCAATAAAAGAATTGGGAATTCTTGAAGACGTCATAAAAGAGATTACCATAATTGATTAAAAAAGCACGGTAAAATCGCATTAATCCATAAAAAATGAGAATTTGAAATGAATGCAAGTACTTTCACAGCTCTAAACATTTTGAAATTTTTAGAAAAGAATGGCATTACTGATGTGTGCTTAGCTCCAGGATCAAGATCTGCACCCTTTGCACTACTTGCCGATAACTTTAAAAATTTAAAAATTCACATTCATTTTGATGAACGTGCCCTTGCCTTTCTTGCTTTAGGAATATCTTTAGCTTCTAATAAACCTGTAGCAATTATTACTACCTCGGGAAGTGCTGTAGGTAACCTTCTCCCAGCTATCATGGAAGCTAATGCTTCTCACGTTCCTTTGGTAATTATTTCTTCAGATCGCCCTTTTGAACTTATAAATTCTGGGGCTAACCAAGTATGTAACCAAGACCATATCTTTGGGGAATATGCAAACTTCATTCATATTCCTGTCATTGATGAACAATTAGGTTTCGGCTCCTGCAACTCAAGACTTAAGGTACTTTTCGAAAAAACATTACTTACAGGGAAACCACTCCATATTAATGTTGAACTAAGAGCTCCTTTATATGAAAAAATCATTTCTGAAGATTACGATGAAAAATTAGAAAGAAAAATTCACCCTAGTATTATCGATAACGCTCCAGATTTTCAAAATCTTATTGAAAACTTTTATACCAATGAAAGTTTATGCATAGTGGGCTACCTAGATCCTGAATACAGTAAGTTGGTCAGAAATTTTATTGCAAAAACAGGGATTCCAACAATTGCTGATATCCAAAGTCAGCTTCGCGATCTTCCAACTGTTCATGACAGCTATGAAATTTTTCTCGAAACTTCAAAATACCAAAAGAGTTTCTTTAGTTTTAAAAAACTTATTGTTATAGGAGGAAGATTCATTTCTCAAAAACTTTGGAACGCCATCGAACACTTTCCAAATGAAGTGCTATTTTTGTCAAAATACGAAGATGATATAAATGCTGTAAATAGAGAATGTGAATTTTCTAGCGCTCTACCTCAATTTTTAGAAACATCCTTAAAAGCTTCAGTGCCAAGTTTTTGCGACTATCTTGATGACTATCCTAACCTCTACGAAATCACTAATGGCATAAAGAGTGAGAAACTATCGGAAACAACAGCTATTTTAAAGCTTAGAAATAGCAAAAACATTCTGTTCTTAGGTAACAGTCTCACTGCAAGAATTGCAGATGCGCTATTAAGTTTTAACGATTCTAACGAAATTTATACCAATCGCGGCGTTTCAGGAATAGATGGCCTCATTGCTACAGCATCGGGGATTAGTATTGCAAAAAATAAAACTGTAGTTGCAGTTATTGGCGATACCAGCGCCCTTTACGATTTATCAAGCCTTTTTCTACTAAAGAATTGTCACCTACGACTCATAATAATCAATAACGACGGTGGTAGAATCTTTGAAAAATTCCCCTTTTCGGATGAAAATAAACGAGAAAAATACTTTATAAATTCCCATGGGCTGCATTTTGAAGATTTTGCCAAGGGGTTTCACATCCCTTATAAAAAAGTTAATGATTTACCTACACTTGAAGCACTTTTAAACGATCCTTTAACAGAATCTGAAATTATAGAGATTTCTTGCCCACCCAAAGGGTATGAACTTTTTACAGGTAAAATTAACGAGCTCAAGGAAAGTTTTGAGATACACATCACTAAATAAGGAGTTGGCGCATAAGATGACTAAAGGTTATGGAATTATTTTTATTACCGGTTTTTTAGGTGCGCCTAATGAATTCCAAAACATTAGAGAACGTTTATCATTACCCTCAATCGAAATTACTCCTTTAGACATCTATAACGAACTCAAAGAATTAGGCATAAATGAAGATGCCTTTTTTCAAAATATGCACCTTGCTATTAGCAACATTGCTACTAAAAATGGCTTAAAGAAATACATAATCTATGGCTATTCTATGGGGGGACGCATGGCTATGAGTTCTCTCATCCCTAATACTAGTGATACATTACTGGGACTTATCATCGAGAGTGCATCTCCTGGAATCCCTGATTCAGAAAGAGAAACAAGAATTTCTAAAGACAAGATTTGGGGTAAACGCTTTTCGGAAGAAAAACCTCAAGAAGTTTTAGGTTCTTGGTATCAACTACCAGTATTTAATGGGTTTTCTGAAACAGAAAAGCTTCTCCAAATTGAAAACAGGAAAAACACCAACCTCTCTCTATATGGAAAAATTCTCCCTTTGTTATCCCCTGTAGTGATGCCAAATTTAATTCCTTATTTGAAAAAATGCCGTTGTCCTACCTTAATTCTTACAGGAAATAAAGATCCCAAATATCAAAAACTTTGGGAGCTAGCTTTTTCATCATCAGATATTGGCACTCTTAAAAACGTCACAAAAGAAAGTATTGCTAATGCTGGACATAATATTCACAGCGTTAGACCTTTGGAAATTTTAACCGTACTACAAGATTTTCTAAAGACAATAGAAAGTAAAATAAATCAACCTTTATAGTGCAAGGCTGTTACAATGTTAACCAAATTTTCTAGATACAAAAATAGGAGCAAGGCATGCAAAAGGAAGATCCATCACTTTATGCGCCAATTGAATGGCAGGACCTTACAAATAAATTTGAATTTACTGATATCCTATATCATAAGACTCCTGATGGCATTGCCAAAATTACCATCAATAGACCTCAAGTAAGAAATGCCTTCCGCCCTAAAACCGTAATAGAAATGGAAAAAGCCCTTTCAGATGCCCGTTTTGATGCAAATATCGGAACTATCATCTTTACAGGAGCAGGAGATCTCGCTTTCTGTTCTGGTGGTGATCAAAAGATCCGAGGTGATTATGGTGGGTACAAAGACGAATCTGGTGTACATCACCTTAATGTTCTAGATTTACAGAGACAAATTCGTACCTGTCCGAAACCAGTAATCGCTATGGTTGCAGGTTATGCTATTGGTGGTGGTCACGTCTTACACCTTGTCTGTGATCTTACTATAGCTGCTGATAATGCCGTATTTGGCCAAACAGGTCCACGCGTAGGTTCTTTTGATGGTGGCTTTGGTGCTTCCTATATGGCTCGCATTGTAGGACAGAAAAAAGCCCGCGAAATTTGGTTCTTATGCCGTCAATACAATGCAGAAGAAGCTCTCGAAATGGGACTTGTTAACACTGTAGTACCTTTAAAGGATCTTGAAAAAGAAACCGTACGTTGGTGCCGTGAAATCCTAAGAAATAGCCCTATTGCCATTCGTTGCATGAAAGCAGCTCTTAATGCTGACTGCGATGGCCAAACAGGACTTCAAGAACTTGCTGGTGACGCTACTATGCTCTTCTACATGACTGAGGAAGGTCAAGAAGGACGTAATGCCTTTAATGAAAAGAGAAAACCTGATTTTTCTAAATTTACAAGAAATCCTTAAAAATAAAGAACTTAATACAAATAATGACGGTGACTATGGATGGTCCCTTAATAGAAACAAGGTGTTTTAAAGATGTCAGAACTTACTGTTCTTAAGTATTGCATTCCTTTTAACCAGCCAATACATCTCAAAGGAATTACATTAACCAAACGTGAAGGTTTTCTTCTAAAATTTAATGATCAATATGGCGAAGCAGCCCCTCTCCCAGGATTTTCATTAGAATCTCTCAAGGATGCGGAAGAAGAAATTAAGCAAATACAAAAACTTATTGGTAGTGGCATCTTGGAAATTTCCAACGCAAAAGCAGAAATGCCATCAGTAAATTTTGCCCTCACCATGCTTAACAATACTTTAGCAAATTTTGAAAGACAAACACCTTATAGAACATTTTTTGTAGCGCCAGATGATGCTGATAAAGAAATACCTATCCTTTTTGAACAATTAAAAACTGCAGATAATCCTACAGTAAAAATTAAAGCGGGTATTTTTTCAGAAACATTCGAGCTTGATCTTATCCAAAAATTAAAAGATAAGTCTCAAGAGCTTCTTAAAAAAGAGCTCAAGATAATCATCGATGGCAACGCAAGGCTTAGTTTAGATAAGGTATCTTCATATATTAAAAAGGCAGATAAGGCTCTTTTGTATTTCGAAGAACCAACAGATGATGTTAATGGGAACATTAATCTCGGCGTGAATATCGGCGTAGACGAACATATGCTCCTTCTTTCTGATGCATTACTGAATAATAAAAGCTCAAACCAAGTTGCTGAAGCCTATCTTGAAGGACGTATTTCACCTGTTTTAAAGCCGACTCTTTTTTATGACTTCAGAAAATACCTTGTAAAAGGTGCAGTTATATCAAGTTGCTTTGAAAGCCCAATCGGCATCTCTTGGCTCGAACGATTGGCTAAAAAACATTCCTTCCAAGCTGGAACAGATACTCTTAAGTATTTTCCTGAAGATGCGAGAAATATAGAAAGTTTTCTAGAAAAATACATCGTAGATAGTTTCTAAAATGTCAGAAATAACTTCCTTTATTTATAAAAATGCCCTAGAAACACCTAACAAAACTGCTATTCTTTCCAAAAATGGCAGTATTTCTTGGCACCTTTTTGAATGTCTTATCCAAAAGTATCAAGACGTCTTAAAAGATGTTCGCGAAAGAATCATTATGCTTTCTGCTGTGCCAGAAATTTCATATCTAGTTATGTATGCGGCAGCCCTACGTGAAGGAAAGATTGTTTTACCATATTCCATAAAAGAAACTGAAAATAGCATTCGAAGCCTAAAAGACGAGCTCCAAGGGAGGATCTTTAACCATCAAGAATATCAAAAAGAAATCCTAGTAAGCTTAGATAATAGAGATCTTCCTAAAACACTTTCCTCTGAAAAAGCTATTATCAAGGATATCGAAGCTCCGAAAAATATTATTCTAAGTTCTGGATCCACAGGAGTTCCCAAAAAGATAGTACATAGCCTTCTAAACCATTATGAAAGTGCTAAAAAAAGTGTGGAGTTCTTCGGATTAAATGCAGATGATCACTATCTTCTATCCTTACCTTTAAATCATGTTGGTGGTCAAGCGGTCTTTTTTCGAAGCCTCGTTTCAAAGGCTACAATGGTATTACCGGATACCGCAAGCGATCTTACAGAATTGTTGAAAAAGGATCTGCTTAGCTGTCTTTCATTAGTTCCAACTCAGTTATTTCGTTTATTAAAATATCCTAGTAATCCCCTAAACTCCAATCGACTTAAATGGATTTTATTAGGTGGGGCACCCCTAAATGACGAATTAAAAAAAGAACTTCATAAAAAAGTTCCCAATCTTCGTTTATACATGTCTTATGGACTTACCGAAACAGCATCTGGTGCTTGTATCGCAACACTAAGCCTCACTAATAACGAAGTCATTGGCAAACCTCTTCCAAATTGGGAATTAGCTATTTTCAAAGATGGCGAAAGATTTAATTTTGGTACTGGAGAAATTCTTATCAAAGGGCCTTCTTTGGCTCTTGGCTATCTAAAAAATCACAAAATTGATCCGATAGTTGATGAAAATGGCTTTTTCCATAGTCGCGATCTCGGTATCCTAGATGCAAATGGAGTAAAAATCTTAGGCAGAATCGATAACCAATTTATTTCTGGCGGTGAAAACATTATTCCGGAAGCCATTGAAAACGAACTTCTTAAGATCGAAGGTGTTCTTAAAGCAGTGGTAGTACCAATTCCTGATCCAGAATGGGGAGCAATCACAGCGGTTGTTATGCTCACTGACAAAGGGTATCAACTTACGGATATCCAAGAAAAAGCCAAAAATAGTATGAACCATATAAAACTACCCAAAATTTGGCTTCCTTGGGACAGTAACCTAGATCAATCCTTAAAAATCAAACGTAAGAGCGTTATTTCCTATGCAAAAGCCCTCTTATTAAAGAATAAAACGTTATAGACACGTATTTACCCTCAATAAATCATCACAAGCCCACAAATAATTTGTTTCTATATAGTCAGTTAACGAAAAAAATGTGATAATTAGCCCGCTTTAATGTGTTACAGATGTTTGCCCAAAAAATAACATCTAAAAAATTAAAGCTGGTATCAATGCCAATCGTGGCATGAGCTTCCTCTCGTATCTCGAATATGGAAGCTGTTTAGCTTTTTACCTGTTTTTGTACAGTCTGAGCTGCTTATTATGCAATCGTGCTCATTACTGCTGCTGAAACTTTTGGGTAAGACTTGTGGTAGCGCTACCATTTATACAAGCACCAAAGTTAAAGCTTAAGCCGTACTGTACAGATAAGTTGAGCAATTAATGAAAAGAATGTTAATAAACGCAACTCAAGAAGAAGAGATGCGTGTTGCTCTTGTTGACGGTCAAAAGATCTATGACTTAGATATAGAAGCCGCTGGACATGAGCAAAAAAAAGCCAATATCTACAAAGGAATCATTACTCGCGTTGAGCCTAGTCTTGAAGCAGCATTTGTTGATTACGGTGTAGATCGTCATGGTTTTCTTCCAATTAAAGAAATTTCACGTGAATATTTCCAACCTGGTTATTCGTACAATGACCGTTCTAATCTCAAAGAAGCGATAAAGGAAGGTCAGGAAGTTATCGTTCAGATTGAAAAGGAAGAGCGTGGCCTTAAAGGCGCTGCCCTCACTACCTTTATCTCTCTAGCTGGCTCCTATATTGTGCTAATGCCAAATAATCCTCATGCGGGTGGTATTTCACACCGTATCGATGGAGAGGAAAGACAAGAACTCAAACAAGCTCTTAGTGGCGTGCAAGTTCCTGATGGAATGGGAATCATTGTTCGTACAGCAGGAGTTGGTAAAACTACTGAAGACTTAAATTGGGACCTAGGAATTCTTGTTAAACATTGGGAAATGATCAAGGTTGCTGCTGAAAGCCGTCCTGCTCCTTTCTTAATTCAACAAGAAAGTAATATCGTTCATCGTGCTATTCGTGATTATCTCCGTGAAGATATCGGTGAAATTCTTATTGATAACCGCGATGTTTACGATGAAGTTATTAAACAGGTTTCAATCGTACGTCCTGATTTTGCTAACAAAGTAAAGATTTACGATGGCGAAGATCCACTTTTCAGCCATTTCCAAATCGAATCACAGATTGAATCTGCATATCATCGTGAAGTAAAACTTCCATCAGGCGGTTCAATTGTAATCGACCCAACAGAAGCTCTTACCTCAATCGACGTAAACTCTGCCAAAGCAACCAAAGGTGGCGATATAGAAGAGACAGCTCTTCAAACAAATATTGAAGCCGTTGAAGAAATTGCAAGACAGCTCCGTCTTAGAGATATCGGAGGTCTCGTTGTTATCGATCTTATCGATATGACTCCTCAAAAGAACCAACGCGAAATCGAAAATAGAATGCGTGAAGCTACCAAACAAGATAGAGCTCGCATTCAATTTGCAAGAATTTCTCGCTTTGGCCTTTTAGAAATGTCAAGACAGAGACTTCGACCATCTCTTGGTGAGTCTACTTCCCACGTTTGTCCACGTTGTGGCGGTCAAGGTTCTATTAGAGACAATGGTTCACTTGCCCTTTCTATCTTACGTATCATCGAAGAAGAAGCAATGAAGGAAAACTCTATCAATGTTTACGCAAGAGTTCCTGTAGAAGTTGCTGCTTTCTTAATGAACGACAAGCGTAGATCCATTGATGGTATTGAAAAACGTCATAATGTTTCTGTTTACATCCTTCCAGATGAACAAATGGAAACTCCTCACTATGAAGTTTCAAGAACTAAAGACGGCGAAGGCGCTGACATTAATACCTTCCTGCTTATGAAGCGTCGTCAGGATCAAAATTCTCCTGCTCCAAGTAACTTCCCAGCAGCAGCTCAAGATCCTTCAGCTTCTATCAGCAAGGCTCAAAAACGCGCACCTTCTATGGTTCCTGCTGTTGACTTTACAGCACTTAAATCTGAACCTGCTCCTAAGAAACAAGAGCCAACTCTTAGCAATACTGAATCTGTAAGCATCTTCAAGAAAATGATGCGTAGCATTGTAGGTTTCTTTAAGAGTTCTGATAACGCTCCTGTTGCTAACAATCAAGAACAGGTAAAACTTGATCAAAGTTCTCCTCGTAAACGCCCTGATAGCAATTCTAGAAATAATAATTTCTCTAAGGGTAACAAGAGACCAAATTCGGATAAACGCCGTGGTAATCGCGATGCGCAAAACCGTAAAAAGCCTTATAACAAGGACAATCAGAATGTAGCTCAGGTAGATTCTCAGAAGAAAGAAAGACCTGCTAAGAATGATCGCCCTATTGTTGAGGAAAAGATTCAAGTTAAGAATCGTAGAAAAGCTGATGATAATTCCGAATTAAGAACTCAGAATAATCCAGAACAGCACAACAAGAAGCGCCAAAAGGCTCATGCTCAGCGTGAAAATAATAAGAATTTCGCAGCAAAGGCTAAGCCAGAGATTCAAGAAAAGGTTCAAGAGATAAAAGCTCCTGCACCTCAATATGAAACTCCAGCAAAGATTGGGTGCTTTGGTAATATCGCTAATATGACACATTCTGAAGCTGCTGAACCAAACGCTTGTGAACTACCTGCAGTTGAAGCTTCTACTGGACGCAACGATTCTGAAATGACTAACATTTCAGGTAAGTATGCGGGCTTTAGTAGCATTGCAAACTTGTATTCAGTTCCTGCAACTGAGCCAGCTCCTTGCGATCTTCCTGCAACACAAGAAAGTGTTGGTAGAGACGATTCTGAACCTTTTGATGAAAACGCAAAAGCCGCAGGATTCGCTACTATCAAGAATCTTGTTTCAGTACCAATGACTGAAGCTGGTGCTCAAAGCGAAGTTCAAGAAAATTCAGAAGCTTCAGCATCTGAAAATTCTGAATCAGTTGTAAATGAGGAAGCACATACAAGCACTTATGAAACTACCGTTAATAATGCTCCAGAAGCAGAAAGTAATGTAGTTACTGAAGAAGCTGCTAGTGCCGACACTGCTGTTCAAACTGAAAACAATGCTGTTTCAGAAGCAGAAAATGTAGAAGAAAATAGCTCATTAGAAGAAAAGAAGCCTGAATAGTTCTTCTTAAATTTACAAAGTAAAAGCTCCTTATTAATTTTAAGGAGCTTTTTTTATATAATTAGCGAGTATTCTTAAAAATTTTTTATATTTTAGTAGCTATTTGGATTCACAAAATCTTTCAATTTTTTACTGATAATTTGAGAATTTTTAACAATACAATAGATTTAAGCCTTATTACTCTACAAAAAAGAATACTTCTCTATGTTTAAAAAGATCACCAATTTAAAAGCGCACCTTCATTTGTTAACTTTATTGGTAACTGCTGTATTTTTAAATTTGGCTCTTTTAGGAAATGTAGTTGCAGATGAAACTAAAAATGTAGAAACACAGCCAAAAGAAACTAATCAAACTATAAATACGGTCGAAAATAAAAACACTACCAAAACTAATGAAGTTTCTCCTACTACACAGGATAATCCTGAAAATATTACCTTAAATACCCCGAGTAATGATTTTAAAATAAATACCCAAACGGGTCAAAACTCACTAAAACCATCCCTAAAAAACGATAATTATTTTGAAAAGCAAAAACCAGAATCTTTAATAAACTTTGTGTTATCTTGCTTTGCCGTAATAGCCTTAATCTTTGTTCTGTCTTGGCTTTTGAAAAAGACCAATTTAGTACCTGGAGCTAACATCAGTAATTTTAAAACTTTGGCTGTACTTCCCACAGGACCTAAAACCAAGCTTCTTTTAGTGCAAGTTGGAGAGGAACAACTTCTGATTGGTTCTACACCATCACAGGTAAATCTTGTTTATAAACTCCCTGAGCCATTAAAAGCAAACAATATTAATAAAAAGGCTATATTTCAGAACTTTTTAAAAAAAGAAAACGAAAATACAAAAGGGAATGACGAAAAAAGTCTGCAAAGTTAATCTCCAAGAGAAAGGCAAATAAAGCCAATCTGACTGTTCGTCTTTCCCTGTAAAATCAGCAAACTCTTTTATAGCTCTTAATTATTGACAGACTCTTCTTTATGCAAAGAAGCCTTTGAGAGCCAGCTTTTACCTGACAAGCGTGAAATAAACATCAAGCCTCGACAACAAAGCTCACAAGACATTGCAATCCAAACGCCTTGAAGCCCATAAATTCCCGCAAGGTACCAAGCTAGTGGTAAACGAATTAACCAAATACTTAAAAAGTTAAAGAAGCTCGGAATTAGGGTATCTCCAGCACCTCTAAACACGCCATTTGTTACAATCGCTGCAGCAAAGAGAGGTTCTGCGAAGGCTTCGATTCGTAAAATGCTAGTTCCTAGTTCTCGAATCTCAGGATCATTAGTAAATAACCCAATTACAAATGGAGCAAAAATATAAAGTAGCACTCCTGTGCCAGTCATTACTAACATTCCTAAGCTTGTACAAATCCAAGCTAGTTTCTTTGCAATAGCAATTCTACCTGCTCCAACAATTTGACCTATGATAGTTGTTGCTGCAACACTAATGCCATACCCAGGCATATAACAAAGACTTTCTGCTGTCACTGAAAATGAATTCGCGGCAATATCTGTATTACCCAAAGGCGCTACAATCACAGTAAATGCAATATAGGCACTACTCATCAAAATTTGTTCTAAACCCACAGGACTGGCAAGTCTCACTGCTTTTAATAGGTCATGTCTACGAAATTCACAATGCTCATCTGAATGCTTTTTTAAATGCTGAGAACGGAACACAAGAAAGTAAAGCATTAAAGAGCCAACTATGAGTTCCGCAAGGCCTGTACCTAGAGCTGCTCCAATAACACCTAAGCCAAAGCCTGTTAAAGTTATTGTGCTACCAAAAATCTCAAATGAGGTTTCAGGGAAAATCAAAAACAAATTAAAAACAACATCCAACACACACATGAATATGTGAAGGATACTAGGAAGTTTCATATTCCCTGATGATTGTAAAAAAGCTGTGGCAATGCCGTTCATTTGTAAGATCGGGAAAAACAATACAAATATTAAAAAGTACCAGCTCGCATTTTCACAAATTTCGGGAGTACCACCTAAAAGTTCGGGCAAAAAGGGAGAAATTCCTGCACCTAACAAAGCGACAATAATGCTAAATAATAAGGTGCAACGAATACATTGACTCACAAGGTTTCGTGCTTTTTTAAAATCACCAGCTCCTACACTAAGGGCCACTTGAACTGAAAAGCCCACGCTAGTAGCCATGCTTAAACCAAAGAATAACCACGTACTCGAAGCAATTAAACCGATAGATGCAGCTTCTAAAGATCCTAAATGCCCAACCATGGAAGCATCAATATATTCCATGAGAATTGAAGAAATCTGAGCGAGAATAGATGGCACGCTCAGGTAGACAATCATCTTTACTTGTTTATAAAAGCTTAGTTCTTGGCCGTGACACAGCTGTGTCAAAAGGGAATCTTTCATTGGGATAGAATTTCGTTTAAATTGGATAGTGCGTATTCTACAGTGAAAAACTTAATTATGCGCGATCGTACAATGAACGATCTTTAAGTTTCATGTGTTTTCTAACTGCAAGTGTCATGTGACCGTCTGCAATGAGGCGTTTTCTAGAGTCTGTTACAGTAACAAGCCATACCTGCATCGTACTCCCAATATGACGTGCTTCTGCATGCGCAGTAACAATACCAGATTTCACTGCTTGCAGATGATGTACTTCGATATTTACACCTAAACAAGAATAATCGCCTGGGGCGGCATAATTTCCAGCAACTGAAGCAAGAGTTTCAATCAAGGCTGCAGTAGCGCCACCATGCAAAAGACCAAATGGTTGCACAGTTCTATTATCTACAGGCATTTCAGCTTCCATCCAGTCATCACCATAAGCTGAAAAACGAATACCTAGTCTTGTAATAAGATTTTCAGGCCCCAAAGCGTTAAGTTTTTCTAAGGTAAATTCTTTTTTCCAAATCATCTTTTTAAAGGCCTCTAAACCATAACTCGGCATATAACCGAGTGCTAGTTTACTATAAAGAGCTTGGGTATTCCTTTAAAATACCTTAATTACAAATATTTCTACTTGCCTTTTAACTTTTATAAAGAAGTTTCATGCCATATTACTCGAGAACTTCAATACGCTGACTTCCTGATTTATTCTTTTTATCAATACGCCCTTTCAGAAGATCAGCAATAAGAGCAGCATTGCTTTCTTCACCACTTGAAGAGAGAGTTCCTAAAACAGCTGACTTTTCAGAGTCATTAGCATCGGCCTCTGCTTTCTTAGAGGAATTATCAGAGGTATCGCCCTCATTCTTCAAAAGTGCTTTCAAGGTTTCATTGCGATCCAAAATCTCTTGTGTTAATTCTTCGATTTTACTACGCAGGATATCGGAGCCTACAGGTTTAGAAATAATATCGATCATTCCTGCTTTATGACAGGAAATACGCTCCTCGTCGGAGCTATTAGCAGTAAGTGCCACAATTGGAAGAACCTTGTACTTGGCTAGAATATTCTTACTAGCTTCAATACCATCCATAATTGGCATTCTAATATCCATGAGCACTAATTCTGGTATTTGTTCATCCACAGCTTTAATAGCTTCAACACCGTTTCCAGCAACACGCACACTATGTCCAAGGTTCTCTAACAGATTCTTAAGCACGAATTGGTTTATCTTAGAATCTTCCACTAAGAGAATCTTAAATTTAGCATTATGGATAACCTTTTTCTTTCGGATCGATTGTGCTCCGATTATATCAGTAGAAGGAATCCAACAAGGAATTTCAAACCAGAAGGTAGATCCCTCACCTAATACTGATTTCACTCCAATAGTGCCTTCCATAAACTCTACAAGACGCTTACAAATGGCAAGCCCTAATCCTGAGCCACCATACTTTCTAGAAATAGAGCTATCAGCCTGTACAAATGGAGTAAATAAATTCTTTAAAGTATCTGGAGGAATTCCTGGACCATAATCTCTAATAGAGAATTTCATGTGGTTTTCAAAACGTTCTGCCGAAACCGCAACACCACCTTCACCAGTAAATTTCAAAGCATTATTGATAAGGTTGAAAAATATCTGTGATAAACGATGCGGATCTCCAGTTACCAAATTAGGGAAATTCTTAGAAAACTTCAAACTTATCTTAATATTTCTCTCTTTAGCTAAAGATTGCATCTGTGTTACGACAGAATTTAAGGTGTCTCTGATATTAAAGTTAATCTTCTCCATAACCATGGATTGAGAAGATATATGAGAATAATCTAAAACATCGTGGAGAATATTTTGAAGCACTGAGGCACTTTGAGCAATATTGCCCAAATATCCCTTTTGTTCGTCTGTGATATTTTCAGAACGGCCTAAAATCTCAATTAAACCAGTAATAGCCTGCAAAGGTGTCTTAATTTCATGTGAAATTTCCGCTAAATACTGGGTGCTTGCACGGCTATTTTCCTCTGCAATCTTTCGTGACTTTATAAGTTGCTGGTTATAGTTATGTATTTTAGTAACATTTATGGCTGCTCCTCTATAACCGTAGAATTTACCATCTATATCAAAAAGAGGTTCGCCATTAACACGCATCCAAATTAGGTTATCATCAAATTTACAAGGCATCTCGACATCAACTATCGGGGCATGCTCGACTGTAACTTTTTTCAGAATTTTAATTTTATTTTGGCGTTCGGTTTTGTCTAAATTTGAATCATCAATAATATCAGTAAGTAAATTTTTACCTACAAGTTTGTCATAGCTTGGTAGCTCTGAATGCGAAGATGCCCCTAATCTATCATCATCGCCAAAGGCACTTACAAAACGAAGATCTTTATCAGTTTCCCAAAATAACTCATATGAAAGTTTTCTAAAATTATTAATCTTTTCTTGGAAACCTTGCAACTCGCGGGTACGGCTCTTCACCATATGTTCAAGCTGGTTTCGGTAACGAATATTAAGTACAGTCTGGGTAAGTTCTGGAATAAACTTACTTATCATCTGCCTACTTCTAAGATTCAAACTTAAAGGCTCTCTATTCGTGCAAATAAAGAGTAATTTTTCCTCTTGGATAATCAGAGGAATCAACATGACACTTCTTGTAGCCTGCCAAAATCCCATGTCGTCAGAAATAAGCCCTTCACAAGTATCAGGAGCGTTAAGCACCATGATCCGGCCTTTAAGGCTTTCATTTATTACACCGATGTTGCGCCATTTATAAGAACTTAAAACTGGTGAAGATGCATATATAACTGGAAGTTCGACATTTATTGCATCATTTTCTTGAGATGACAAGAGCACTAATTCATCAAAATCGAGAATTTTCTTCATAGCCATTATTAAAATGGCATACTGCTTTTCTTCTCCTGAAACATGTTCCATTTCAGAAAGCAAAGTGACACTTTCCTCTTGGAAATGGCGTTCCCATATCTCGCGGTCTTGAGCCATTGCAAAGAGCAAAGCATTATATTTGGTTTGCTCTTTGGGAGTATAAAGAGAAGATATTTCAGATTCTCCAATCATATTCCTTTCCCTATGTCCTTTTCCCAAAACCATACAGATGATACGTTGTAGCTACCTACTAAAAGATTAACTGTATTCAGATCTTTTCCAAATTCTCCATCAACAGCAGCTGTGATAAAAGGGAAAGTATCCATTTCTCTGACTGGATTTACGATATTATTTTGAAATGGTACCTTATTCACTCCGGAACAATGCGAAATGCACATCATGTGTAAAGAACCAAGAACCTTACCTCTTATGCGCTCACTTAACACAAAATTATTCTTGAGATAGTTATTATTGGCACTCATAAGGCAGATACGTTCTCCCGTATGCCATTTATGCCGCGTGACTATACTATGGTCGCTTTGCATCTCCATGGTAACCGTGAGGTTGTATCTACAATTTCCATAAATATCTGCAATAGGGTGTCCAATAATGCAATTTTGCCAATAGCGTGCCCTCTCTTCATTAAGACGAGCCACATCAAACTCAGTACTATTAATTCCTATCCAGCGGTAAAAAACATCAGCAGCAGGTTGGTTATCGATTTCAATAATGGTATAGCCATCAGCCATGGTAACTATGCCATGCGGTCCTACTGGTTCACAACAATTATGGCTTTCCACACTAATATTACAGGACAAATACATCAGAGTAACTATATAGATTCGAGAACCGATATAGCTTTCTTCTGCAGTAAAAGCTTTAGCATCATGTTGTAATGGGAATACCCCACCTACAACAGGTACTGAATCCCCATAATATTCACGACAGTGCTTTTCAAAAGATTCATTTGCACCTAACGAGCAATGAAGCAAAATTAAATCTGGCATTGCTCCAGGAAGACCTGCCATATCAGATGATTGTCTGAAATATTCCGCAGGTTTTAAAGGATTAGCTTCAGAATAAGCCCCAACATCGTTACCAAATGAAACATCATTACCATAAAACGCCATCACCAACATACCAGTATCAACTGGGGTGTTAGGAACCTTAAAACGGTTTACTGAAAAATTTCTTTTAGGAGCTAAAGAAGGCGCAACATTAATTCCAGAGAGTTCTTGCATCCCTAAAATATAATTTTTATCGAAGGCTCCAGATTCTGTTGCAATACCTGTAAACACTGTATTTGGAAAAGCACTTTTAAAAGTCTTTCTTAAGATTTCTGGATCAGCAGAATCATGAAAATAAATTAAAAGAAAAGCAGGTTTTGAATCTGCCTTCTTATCTTTAAGCTGATTCGCTATATCTTTAACAGCAGCATCAACAGATGCTTGCATTGTGCCTACAGTGATAATCTCCATTATTTACTATTCCTGAGATCTTCAAAGGTCAATTTAGAAATTTCATTTTTTGTTTTTTCTAGAAGCTCGAGAAAATCGTTAATTTCATTGGTAATTTCTGAAAGAGGAACTTTTTGTTTACATTTTTCGTTAAGCGAGATCGCAAGCTTAGTGGCATCCTCTGCACCATAGGTAGCTTGAACTGATTTTTGAGTATGTATATGAAGTGACAAGGATTCGTAATCCTTTTCCTGAACAGCTTTCTTGATGGCTTTTATGGTTTCTTCGGTATCAGAAACGTAGATTCCAATAAAGCCTTGAAAAACATCTTCTCCCACTTCCTGGGCAATAGAAAATAAAACTTTTTTATTTACCAACATAGAAACACCCCGCATCTCGATACTTCTGCAAGTTTTTATAGTTTTATTTTTTTCCACTTACATTACGGGATTTAATATAGCAGTCATTGAAAATAAAAACTGCTGTTCATATCAAAAAAGCCTTTAGATACCGACATTATCAGCATTTAAATTTTTTGATCTGAAATATGAAAGTCCAGTGTTTTTACAACACTGCCATCCTCTTGCCACCTGGTGATTTTACGATACAAAGTTGATGGATTTACTTTTAAATTCTTAGCTGTTTTAGAAATCGATCCCGCATTGAGTTTAAGTGCACTCATAATGTACATTTTTTCAACATCGCCTAATGGAAGAATTCCTTTCCCTAAATCTACCTCAAAAACATTTTTTGATTTAGGTTTAGTGAGGACAGTTTCAGCATTAAAAAAGCCTTCTGAGCTACTTGTAGCACCTACAACGCTATTTTTAAAATTCTCTGCATGTGGCGTATCTGTTATGGAAAAAGCCTTCATTTCCGTTTCAGATACCAGCATTTCTTTAGTAATAACTCTACCCGTATTAAGAACAACCGCTTGATGCACAATGTTCTGAAGTTGTCTCACATTACCAGGCCAATTGTAATGCACGAGGAACTCCTCAGCTTTTGCTGAGAAACTTTCAAAATTTTTAGATTCCTCATCGGAGAACATCTTTAGAAAATATCGAGCGATTAACACCACGTCATAGTCTCGCTCACGTAGTGGTGGTAAATGAATGTGAATTACAAAAAGACGATAAAATAAGTCTTCACGAAAACGCCCTGCTCGTACTTCCTCTGCAGGTTTTTTATTAGTAGCGCAAATAATTCTGACATCAACCTTTTCATCTTTGGTAGAACCTACTTTACGAAAAGTTGAACTTTGAAGGAATCGCAAAAATTTGGATTGCAAATCCAAACTCATTTCACAAAGTTCATCTAAGAATAGTGTTCCCCCATCAGCTAACGATACAGCACCTAAATGATCTGATTGCGCTCCAGTAAATGCTCCCCTAACGTGTCCAAAAATTTCACTTTCCATAAGTTCATGTGGAATAGCGGCACAGTTAATAGGGATAAATTTTCCTTTCCTTTGTGTATTAAGTTCGTGAAGAGTTACTGCCGTTACTTCTTTACCAGTACCACTTTCACCTGTAATAAATACAGTGGCTTTGGAATTTTGCACACGTCTTATGCGGTCATAAATCTCCTGCATCGCAGGAGATTCACCTATAAAACTTCCCAGTGCTTTAACTTCGCTATTGGAATTTAGGTCGTTAACCATTACCGAGAGTTCCATCTTTTCGATGGTATTGTGAAGGGTAATTTTTAATCTATTTGGATCAATTGGCTTTTCTAGAAAGTCATAAGCCCCTAGACGCATAGCCTCAACCGCAAAGTCCACAGAACCATTAGCAGTCATTACTATGGTACTCACAGAAAGTTTTCTTTCATTCACAGTGCGGAGTATGTCCATTCCAGACATATCAGGGAGGTTTAAATCAAGAAGCATGATTTCTGGCGCAAAGGTTTCAAGAAGCTCTAGAGCTTCCTTACCGCTACCAGTTGTGCGAACATCGGTATTTAGCTTACGCGTGATATTTTCATAAATAACACTGAGGGGACGCGAATCCTCAACAATGAGAACCCGTACATCAAGGCTGTTTCGCATCATTTTTCCCTCCTTATAAGCCTTCGTTAGACCTTTTTATATAGCTTCACTACTACCGATAACAAACCTTAAGATTAAAAATAGTTGTTTTTGGGCGCCTTATAAAAACATTGTATATGCCAAAAATATCGAAATTGGTTGCTATTTCGTATAAGAATAACGTAGTGTTTTAAAAGACTAAGTGGTTTTCTTAAGGGTTTATTGTACAATAGTAGCGCTTTAGATTTATAGAGGTATAAAAACAAAAAATGGAACGGCGAATTCTTCTTACAGACTGTCCTGATGCTAAAGGTCTTATTGCAAGTATTACAGGAGCCTGCTTTAAACATGGCTTTAATATCATCAAAAACGACCAGTTTGTATCAGAAACAGATCACCGTTTTTTCATGCGTACAGAAATCGAAGGCAATTTCGATGAAGGCGATCAACTAGTATCCGAAGCAATTGCTGCTATACCTGCGGGCGGTTCTGTAAGATTGGTTCCTGAAAGCAGAAAAAAGATTCTCATTTTGGTAACTAAAGAGCCACATGTATTAGGCGATCTTCTAATGAAGAGCTACTCTGGTGCACTTCCTATCGATATTGTTGGTGTTATCGGTAATTACAATGTTCTTGAAGATCTGACCAAGAAATTTGGTATTCCGTATATCACAGTTAGCCATGAAGGACTAACCCGTGAAGAACATGAAGCAAAGATGCTCGAAGCAATCTCTAAATTCCAGTTTGACTTCGTAGTTCTTGCAAAGTATATGCGTATCTTAAACCCAGAATTTGTAAATCACTTTACTCCTGGCACCTTAATTAACATTCACCATTCATTTCTCCCTGCATTTATGGGAGCCAAGCCATATCAGCAGGCTTTCGATAGAGGTGTGAAGATTATCGGTGCTACAGCGCATTTTGTTACAGCAAATCTCGATGAAGGTCCGATCATTGCTCAAGACGTTATCAAGGTTAACCACAACTATTCTGCTGAAAGCATGGCTAAAGCTGGTCGTGATGTAGAAAGACAGGTACTTGATCGTGCTTTAAGTAGAGTAATCTCTGACAAGGTATTTATACACGGAAATAAAACCGTGGTGTTCTAAGGCATAATTAGAATTAAAGTTGATTAAAACTTTCCCAATACTAAAAGACTATATAAAACGCTCTTAAAGGAGCGTTTTT
>CAVGFV010000076.1:0-4883 GCA_963628765.1 Succinimonas sp. | reverse complement strand
AAACGTGGAAGACCTAAAAAGTTAGCATAGTACTACTGATTGGGAAAGTTTTAATGAATAGTTTACTTTTACACAGAACTAAAAGGAGACTACAGAAATTCCTCTAGGATATGGTTAACAAAAAGATGTCCCTTCTCTGTAAGGTTCATGGAGTTATCTGTCAAGGTTATAAGACCTTCACGAGAAAACTTTTCAAACCTAGAGATAATAGGATTTATTGATAAGCCTGTTCTTTCTGTGTATTCATTAAAGGATATCGGACTAAAGAGCCTTAATCTATTTAGGAAATATTCAAAAGGGAGCTCTTCGGGGCTTACAACGCGCTTTTGATGGATCCAAGCATAATCGTCACCTTGATTTTTAGCGATATATTCCAAAGGATCTGGAAGGCGAGATTTTCTTGTAATGACCCCATCCTTAGTAATTTTGCTATGAGCTCCTGCTCCAAGAGCTAAATAATCCCCAAATTCCCAATAATTAGTATTGTGAATACAAAGTTTATTTCTAGAAAAGGCACTCACCTCATAGTGTTTATAGCCCGCAGCTTTAAGAAGCTTATATCCCTCAATAGTGATAGTTTCGATATCCTCGTCTTGAGGTAACTTTGGTGGGTTTAAGCCAAAAGGTGTGTTTTCCTCTAAGGTGAGTTGGTACCAAGAAATATGCTGGGGGGCTGAAGCTATAATTTCACTAAGATCCTTTATTGCATCTTCGGGGGGTTGCTCTGGCAGACTATGCATTAAATCCAAGTTAAAGTTATTAAAATACTTTTTAACGTTTTGGATAGCTAAAAGGGCAGTGTCCCTATCGTGGATACGGTGGATCTTATTTAAGTAGTTATCGTTTAAACTTTGGATTCCCAAACTTATTCTATTAAAGCCAGCATCGTGAAGCTGTTGAAATTTTTCCGCATTTACCGTTCCAGGATTTACTTCCATGCTGATTTCAGCATTCTTAGACACATTGAGACTCTCTTTTATTTTATGTAAGAGTTCTCCTAGCATCTCGGGTGGAAATAAAGAAGGGGTACCACCACCAAAATAAATACTGATAATTTCTCTATCTTCAGCATCTTGGGCCTCAAAGGTCAGTTCATGCAATAGAGAATCTATATATTTTCTATATAGTGGTGCTGCAGGTGCATTATAAGAGTTAAAGTCACAATAAGGGCACTTTCTGACGCACCACGGAAGGTGTACATAAAGCGCCAAAGGAATATTGTTAAAGACCACTTAAGTCGTCCCCAAAGTTTTCTTTTAAAAGATCAAGGAGCTTTCTCATAGCCTGGCCACGGTGACTTAATCTGTTTTTAACTTCTGGTTCTAACTCTGCAGCTGTTTTTCCTAAAAGAGGGATGTAGAAGGAAGGATCGTAGCCAAAACCATTGGTGCCTCGTTTATCGGTAATAATGCGTCCCTTCCAAGATGCTTGGCAAATAAGGGGAGCAGGATCGTTTGCCGATTTCATGAATACCAAAACACACCAATAACGAGCAACGCGTTCGTCTTCTGGGAATTTTGATGCTTCTTTTATTAAGAGATCTAGGTTAGCTTCGTCAGTAGCGTTAGGGCCACTAAATCTTGCAGAGTACACACCAGGGCGACCATTTAAGCAGTCTAAAGCGATTCCTGAGTCATCGGCAAAGGCCGGTAAACCTGTGGCTTTAGCAGCATTTCTCGCTTTAATAATGGCATTCTCTACAAAGGTGGTACCTGTTTCTTCAGGAGACTTTACGTCAAAATCACTTTCAGGAAGAATTTCAATATCGGTATCTTGGAGAAGTTTTTTAAATTCACGAAGCTTACCTTGATTATGGGTGGCAATAACAATTTTTCTCGACATTTTAAAAATATTCCTAATATCAAATTTGTAAAAATTCTACTCAATGTAACTATCTTGGAATTTAAAGATAAGAAATTAAATAGGACTTATAGTCAAGCTTAAAGTAACTATCAATTTTAGTTTGCACCTTTAAGCTTGGTCTTCTTAGGCTATTGGTAGCGTGTATTCAACAATTTTTTGAGCTGCATCCTCTATCGCTTTTTGAATTGTTTCTAAAGGCGATGGATGGAAGAATGAGAAGTGTTTAAGCTCGGCAAGGGTCTTTCCTTCAAAGATAGCAAAGGCTAAAAATTGGGCAACATAGGCAGCTTCTTGTAAGCACAATTCGGCGCCTACTAGTTTTTGGGACTCGACCTCGAAGTATAAGTGCACAATACCCGTACTATCTTGATGAAGTTCAGACCAAATGCAATCTTTTACAGTGCATTCTCCAGTGACACAAGGAACTAAACCATGATTTTCTAACATCATAGCTTCGGTCCTACCTACGACTGCCATTCCTGGAGACGTAAAGGATACGAGAAGTGGTATCCAAGGGTATTTTTTTAATGGGTTCGGGTAAATACCTGCATTAATACCCACTATCACTCCATCATGAATTGTTTTTTGTAGGGTTGTATGTCTTGTTGTTACAGAGCCTGCTGCAAAGATGTGCGGTACAACGGTTTGGCCTGTTTCTTGATCGGTGCTGATAATGCCTGAGGAATCTCTTGGGAGTCCTGCGTTTTCAATTTTTAAGTGAGACACATTAGGAACTCTCCCGAGGGCGGAAATTATGTATTCTACGCGGAGGTAACATTCTTTTAAGGAAGAATCCATGTAATACAGTGTTACACCATCAGCTTCTTCACGAATTTCAGTTATTTCTGTTTGCATTGAAATTAGAGTATGAAAGCGTAAGCCTTTAAGGGCATATTCTGCGACTTTCTCATCTGTGTAATGCCAAAAGTTTTTTTGCCAGAATATTATTACTTGTACTCCAAGTCTAGTGAGCGCTTGTCCCAGCTCTAAGGCGGTACTGCCAGCTCCTACTATAGCTACGGATTTCGGGAGGCTTTTAAGCTCAAAAAATTCTTGATTAGATATGACTCTCGCCCCAGCATCTTGAAGATCATATGGGATATATGGTTCTGAGCCTGTAGCTATAACAATGCGTTCCGCCTCTACTAAGGTGTCTACTTCTTCTACATATAATTCGTGTGGGGACTGGAAACTGGCATGGCCAACGAGCCTATCGGTATCCAAAACAGAAGGGTAATCTTTCATGCACTTTGGGGCACACATGCTGTGCCTTTCCCGGAGATCCTGAAGCACATTGGTGAATTTCATTCTTTTGGAACGGTCGAAACCGTACATAGTAACAGGTAGTTCATCATTCTTAGCAGTGTATTCATCTTGAGTATAAGAGCGTAGAATCTCCATAGGAAGGTAACCAGAACGAAAAACCTCTGGAAAACTGAATTTCGGATCAATTACAATTACATTTTTTACGGATTTTTTTAGCTGTTCATAAGCTTTAAGCCCAGCGATTCCAGCACCAATTATTGCTGTGTTAGTTTTGATTTTCCGCATGCAGTTTTCTCCTGATTTGATAGTTCTAATTATATGCTAAAACTAACTCAATATTGAGAGAACGTAGTTTGATAACAGTAAGGATAAGATGTGAATCTTTCGATATTAGATAATTTTGCTGCAGCAGTTTTTGATCTTGATGGAACACTTGTAAATTCGATGCCTTTGCATATCAAAGCTTGGCAGAATGCTGTTAAAGAATATGGTGTGACCCTAGATACAGATTGGCTTTATGCCCATGGTGGAGTTCCGAGTTTTAAAATTGCCATGAGTATTATTAAGGAGTTTTCACTTCCTTTTGATAATCCTCATAAGCTTGCAGAAATAAAAACTGCATATTATCTTCAGGACATTGATAGTGTGCAGATCTATCCTGAGATGTTAAAGGTTCTTGAATATTTAAAAAATAAAAAGATACCTTGTGGAATTGGTACGGGAACCTTGCGTTCTAATGTTGAAAGGATAGTAGCAAATACCCCCCTTAAAAATTATATTCAGGTTATCGTCTCTGCAGATGACGTTACTCATCATAAGCCACATCCTGAAACATTTGTAAAAGTTGCGGAACTATTAAACGCAGAACCCAAAGATTGTGTAGTTTTTGAAGATACACCGCTTGGAATAACAGCAGGGGAGAATGGGGGCTTTAGTACAATTTTGGTAAAAAACGGAATTTTTCAGAAGATAACTTTAAGAAAGTAACCTAATAAAAAAATCCCACGTAATATAAAACATATTACGTGGGAGCCTACTAAGAATTTAGCAGATTAGTTATCTTGGATATTTCTTGAATATGAGTTACCCATTGTTCTTTGGCCAGGCTGACGCTTTGGATTAGGGCGGAATGGCGCCTGGTGAGAATGAGAATTACTGGTAACTTGAGTAATTGTTGAAATCTTTGCTTTGTAGATAAGCTGCTGATTTCCTCTTGAATCTGTAAGAAGTAGGCTGTACTGATCATGTCCGCTTACAACACCTTCAAGCTTAATTCCGCTAATTAAAAATACAGCAATACGCTGTTTGCTTTCTTTTAGCCAATTTAAAGCTGAATCTTGACCATTACCTAAGTAAAAAGCTTGCTCAAGTGAAGTGTATTTTTCATTCTCTGCCATTTATATTTTTCCTTTTGTTGAGAATGTAATTAATAATCATTACTGTAATGTTTGTAATCAACCTAGTCTGCCATTTTTAACAATGGTGTTAACTCACTTTATCAAGTAGTTGAATTCAGTAGCTATGTTTTTAACTAGACCTTGTCGAGAATACCTTATCCCTTTTATTAAGATAATGAAGTGTACCCTTATATGAAGTTCTATCACTGTTCTTAATTAGGTATTCTTAAGTCTAATTCATTTTTCTATGACCTAGCTTCTCTTGAATTCTTAATTAAAAAAAGACATAACGGTTTCAATATTATCATATAAATTTTATTTATTTTACAGAAAATTCAATATTTTGATACTTGAGCG
>CAVGFV010000075.1:0-12019 GCA_963628765.1 Succinimonas sp. | reverse complement strand
AGTATAGGAAAGGAAATCAACTACTATAGTGCCGATTTTGCTTGATTTTATGCGGCTTTTAGTACATCAAAGCTGTTTTTAGTACAAACAAATATAAAACTCAGATTGAAAAGGAAATTATATTATTTTTTGGGTGGTATATACGAAAATTTTTAAACTGCAACTCTGTCCAAGATAAACTCTTGAAACGTTATTTTTATAATTTTTGATATGGTTAATAACGATTTGTTTAAAGCCTAGATGAAAGTATAATTTAGAGCATCAAGTATAGAAAAAATTAATAGCTACGCTGTTTTTCCTAGGGGATTGGATATGCCATATATAAAAAAAGAATTTATTTCTAGATTACTTGCTCAAGTTGATATCGTTGATGTTGTGGGATCTAGAATTAAGTTAAAGAGATCAGGCAGTAGCTATATGGCTTGTTGTCCTTTCCACAATGAAAAAACGCCAAGTTTTAGTGTGAATCAGCAGAAACAGTATTTTAACTGTTTTGGGTGTCATAAAGCAGGCTCAGCTGTCGATTTTATAATGCAATATGACAATGTATCTTTTCCAGAAGCTGTCGAAGAATTAGCAAAAATAGCTGGTCTCTCTGTAGAATACGATGAAAGTGCTTCCCAGCATGTAGATGCTTCAAAAAAAGAGATAGATTTTTATGGAATTATGGAAGGAGCTGTTTCTATTTATGAAAAAGAACTACAGTGCCACCCTGATGCTATTAATTATCTTCATAACAGAGGCTTATCAGACGACACTTTAAAAAAATACCATGTTGGTTTTGCCCCTGATGCTTGGGATTTTTTGCTAAGAAAACTCGGTGGAAATAATCCCAAAATAATAAAAGCCATGAGCGAACTAGGTTTGATTACAGAGAAGCAAAATGGTGGCTTTTATGACATGTTTAGAAAACGTGTCATGATTCCTATAAGAGACAAAAGAGGTCGCACTATTGCATTTGGTGGAAGAGTTCTTGATGATTCAAAGCCGAAATACATAAACTCAAGAGAAAACGTAATTTACAGAAAAGGTTGTGAACTCTTCAATTTGGATTCTATAAGGAATCTTAGAGATCATAATCTCCCTTACATAATGATTACTGAAGGGTATATGGATGTAATTGCTCTTGAACAAGCAGGAATCCATAATGCTGTAGCATCGTTAGGTACCGCAACAACACCTATTCAAATGAACTTGTTATTTAAACAAGCAGATAAAATTATTTTTTGTTATGACGGCGACGATGCAGGAAGAAATGCTGCTTGGCATGCTTTAAATACTGCTCTTCCAGCACTGACAGATAACAAGCAATTATGCTTTTGTTTTTTACCACCAGAACACGATCCAGATACTTTGGTAAGAACAAAAGGTGCTGATGCCATGAGAAAGCTTCTAGAGGAGGCTAAACCCCTTCCAGAATATGTCGTTTCTCACTTACTTAATGAATTTAAAGTCGATAATGAAGGAGGTAGGGTAAATTGTTTGGATAAGGTGGCTGAGATTATAAGCATTATGTCGAACGCACCATTAACTGCCACATCTATCAAAGTACTTATTTCTACAGCCATTGGTTGGTCATTTGAAACTGTAGACAATGGCATAGAAAAACGTCTCAATGCTATACAAAAAAAACAAATTGAAGGATATCAACACCATACTGAAGAATCTTCAGATAAATACAACAAGACTGAAAAGAAAGATTTTTGGAATCCTTTAAGACAAATTGTGGCGAAGATTTTACAAAATCCTGAAATTGTAAAATCTATCCCTGAAAGTGAAAGATTAGAGCAGGTTTTAAATGAGTTTGCAGATGAAAGGGCTCAAGTAATTTTAGATTTGTTAAATAAAATTTCCATGTACCCTGATACAAATACTGGAATGCTTACCGAGCAATACCGTGGTACAAAGTATGAGAAAATAATGAACATATTAGCTTCAATGGAAACTATTCAAGACAATGATTTCATAGAAGTTAAGATTATAGATTTGTTAACCTTTATATGGCTCTTCTTAAGAGAAGGAATAAGTGCACGAAAGCTGGCTCTACAAGAGAAAGCTCGTAACCAAACACTCTCAATAAAAGAAATGAATGAATACAAGATCTTGAGCCAAAAACTTTTGAATATAGAAGAATTGAAACAATAATTTTTTAATAAAAAAAGTGTGATCTTGATTTTACCTCTTTAAAGTTGCCTTGACTGGTGTAAAATATCGCTCTTTGTAAAGAGGCTCTTGTATTATCTAAAAGTTCTGTCATTATCTGGTGCAGAAAATAAGAGCGGAAAATAAGAAAGTGCTGGAGAACAGGGTTTTATATGGAAGAAAAGCCGTCATCAATACTGTCACTGCTTACTGAGGAAGGAAAGCGGAAGGGTGGTTATCTTACTGTAAAAGAAATTAAAGAGCTACTTCCTGAGGAATATTTTGACTCTGAAAAGCTCGATGAAATCTTTCAGGTTCTTTCCGACAGGGATATTCAAATTTGTGACAAACCGCCTGAAGCTGGTGATTTAATATTAAATCAAACAGCAGGCGAAACAGAAAATATCATAACAGACATTGGTGGTTCTACAGATCCTGTACGTATGTACATGCGAGAAATGGGCGCTGTAAGCTTGCTTACGAGAGAGCAAGAAATTAATACAGCACGTAGAATAGAAGAAGGTAATTATAGAGTTCAGAATTGCCTTGCACAATTTCCAGCTTCTGTTCAGATTCTGTTAGATGCTTATGAACGTTATGAAAAAGGCGAAGTAAAACTTAGTGATGTAATAATTGGTATTCGTGAACAATATTCGGAAGATCAACTCACAACATCAGCGGATGAAGGTTCAGAGGAAAATTCAGAAGAAGAAGCAGAAGAACAAGATTTGAATTTAGATAATATCGATTCATCAATTGATAATGGTGATTCAAGTGATATTGAAGATTCAGATGATGAACTGTCTTCTGATGAAGAGTCCGATGAAAACGAAGAATCTAATGAAAAGGACGATGATGACGATGAAAATGTTTCTATGGATGAGAATTCTGAAGGAAACGTTGATCCAGAGCTTGTAAATGAAAAAATTACTCAGCTAAGAAAGGTATATGCTAATGCTATAAAAGCACTGAAGAAATATGGATACAATACCAAGACTACTGAGAAATATTTCGTAGAAGTGCGTGAAATATTCTGTACATTAATTTTTACCTCTAAATTAAATGAAGAAATTTCATCTGTAGCTAGAGAGTATTCTGAACGCCTTAAAACTCAGGAACGCACTCTAAGAAGTATTCTTGTACAAAAGTGTGGCATGAAGCAGGATGAATATAGACGTTACTATTCAGAGTCAGGAAAAGAGGCAACTACTGAATGGTATGATCACATAATTAAATTAAAGAGATCTTTTGCTAAGAAACTTCCTACATACGAAAAATCAATCATGACGTCTATTGAGCGTCTTCGTGCTATTGAAGAAGATTCCATGATTCATATAGCTGATCTTAGACGCTTAAGCCAAGAAATGATGATGTGGGAAGCAAAGACAAAATCAGCAAAGGCTGAAATGATTGAAGCAAACCTGCGTCTTGTGGTTTCGATAGCTAAGAAGTACATTAACCGTGGTATGCCTTTCCAGGACCTAATTTCTGAAGGTAATATTGGTTTGATGAAGGCTGTAGATAAATTTGAATATCGCCGTGGCTATAAGTTTTCAACATATGCTACTTGGTGGATTCGTCAGGCTATAACACGTTCAATTGCCGATCAGGCTCGTATAATTAGAGTCCCTGTTCATATGATTGAGACAATGCATAAATATAATCGTATTTCTCGTCAGATATTGCAGGAAAAGGGACGTGATGCTACACCTGAAGAAATAGCTTCAAGAATGGGTACCACTGTTGAAAAAATACAGAAGGTAATGAAAATTTCCAAAGAACCGATGTCTATGGAATCACCTGTTGGTGATGACGAAGATTCGCATCTTGGAGATTTTATGGAAGATACTACAATGCCTCTTCCACAAGATGTTGCAACCCAAGACAACCTTAAGAATGTATTGGAAAAGATATTAAATGATCTTTCACCAAGAGAAGCTAAGGTATTACGTATGCGTTATGGTATTGGTATGAATACCGATCATACGTTAGAAGAAGTTGGTAAATTCTTCGGACTTACTAGAGAACGTATACGTCAGATTGAAGCAAAAGGGTTACGCAAGTTAAGACATCCAACAAGATCTGAAGCTCTAAAGAGCTTTACAGAAAGTGATGTTTAATAAATACTAACTTAATCAATTTTTTTTGTGATGGATATCATAATCTATAATTATAGGTTGTGATAACTATCTATTTTTTGTTTAGTAATCCTTTTTTATCTCAAAGTTCCATAACTATAATCTCATGTTATTTTTTTTGTATTTAGACGGTTCTACTTTTCTGTTTTTATACATCTAATGCAAGCTTATAAATTCTTGTAAACATCTGTCTCAGATATTACTGTCTGTAGTTTTAATAATAACTAAAAAGTCGATTTATCGGCGTAGGTATATTTTAAGGCGATACAATGGATAATACTTCAGCTGTTCTTTCTTTAAAACAACTTATTGCCGATGGCCGTTTAAAAGGCTACCTAACAAAATCTGAAATTAAAGAACGCTTGCCTTCTGAATTTTTTGATTCTGAGCGTTTGGAAGATTTTTTCCAAAAATGTGAAGAAATGGATATTCAGATTTATGAAAAAGCCCCTGAATCAGATGACCTTATTCTGAACCAAACTGTATCTGAAACAGAAAATATTATCTCAGATATTGGTAAGACATCAGACCCAGTTCGTATTTATATGAGAGAAATGGGTAATGTTGGTTTACTGGATCGAAAATCAGAAATAAATATTGCAAAAAGAATAGAGAAGAGCGTTAGCCAAGTACAATCATGCATTGGTAAATGCCCACCAACCATAAAGTACTTTCTAGAGCAATACCATTCAACTATAGAACAAAATACTAGACTATCAGATATTATTTTGGGCTTTTATAGCGAAGAAGAGTTGTCTCTAGTGGATACGGCGAACGATGAGTCAATTCAAGAATCAGCTGATCCAGAAAATTCTGCATCAGCAGAATCAAATAATGAAAATTTAGAAAATATAGAGATTGAAGACGAATCAGCAGAAATTACTGAGGAAAGCGAAGAAGAATTATCTGAAAGCGATGATAATGCGGATGAAGGTAATGGTTCTGGACCTGATTTGGCAGAGACTGCTGAGCATATTGCACGCCTTGAGGAAGTTTTAAAGGTATATGAAAGCGTACGAGCTAAAAATAGTATAGGTAGTGCAAAAATAGCTTCTGCTTTAAATAAGATTGTACAAGAATTCCGTTATTTTAAACTTCCACCGAAGGAGTTAGAAGCTCTTAACCGTAATGTTGGGGATATTCTAGGAAAAATAAAAGCAAGTGATCGCTGTATAAGAGATATTTTTAGAAATAAATGCGGAATGGATTTGGCTTCTTATAAAAAATACTATTCAGAATATAAGAAGGAATTGACACCTGAGTGGTTCGATAAACTTGTAGCCCTAAAGAAAAATTTTGCGACCAAACTACCTAAATATCGTAATAGTGTGCTTTCCGCTATTGAGCATTTAGAAGAAGTTGAAAAAACTATTGGTCTTTCTATATGTCAAATACGAGAGCTTGGAAAAGATCTTGAGATAGGCAATTGGGATACTAAAAAAGCTAAGTCAGAAATGGTTAATGCTAACCTTCGTTTAGTTATATCCATTGCTAAAAAGTATACCGGTAGAGGTATGCAATTCTTGGATTTGATTCAAGAAGGTAATATAGGGTTAATGAAGGCTGTTGATAAGTTTGAATACCGCCGTGGTTATAAATTTTCAACTTACGCAACATGGTGGATAAGACAAGCAATAACTCGTTCAATTGCAGATCAGGCTCGTACTATTAGAATCCCTGTGCATATGATTGAAACTATTAATAAGTTAAATCGTATCTCTAGACAGATTTTGCAAGAAAAAGGCAGAGAAGCTACACCGGAAGAATTATCAAATAAGATGGGAATCCCTGTTGATAAAATTCGCAAGGTTATGAAAATCTCTAAAGAACCAATGTCAATGGAAAACCCAATTGGTGACGATGAGGATTCAAAGCTCGGCGATTTTATTGAAGATGATACTTTGCCACTTCCTGCTGATGTGGCAACAGCAGAAAGTCTTAAGACTGTAACAGAACAGGTGTTGTCAGCACTGTCTCCTCGGGAAGCAAGAGTTCTTCGTATGCGTTTCGGTATTGGAATGAGTTCAGATCATACTCTTGAAGAGGTGGGTAAACAGTTCGACGTTACGCGTGAAAGAATTAGACAAATAGAAGCCAAAGCTTTGAGAAAACTTAGACATCCAAGCCGTTCAGAACCATTAAGAAGTTTCTTGGAAGATTAATTAAAGTTTGTAAAACTTTCACTTTTCTACGATTTATATTTTAGCCATGGGATAGCGTAGCTAATGACAATATCTCAGGCTAAAATTATTTTAGAAGTACTGATCTGAGGAAAATTAAGCCCTTACTAAGGTTATTTCAAAAAAATAATTTTTTTTAATGACAAAGTTTTTTCTAGTCTGTATAATACACGCGTCTTTGGCCCATTAGCTCAGTTGGTTAGAGCAGACGACTCATAATCGTTTGGTCTCCTGTTCAAGTCAGGAATGGGCCACCATTCAAATATATTCCGCATATCTCTCATCATTTCACAAGTTTATCAATTTAGATATTTTGGCGTTTTTACTATGTCTGTTGTAACTGTAAAGATTCAAGACCTTACGATAGAAGGTGTTGGAATCGGTTTTATTGGCAATAAAAAGATTTTTGTTGATGGAGCCCTTCCTGAAGAAACAGTTACAGTAGAAATTATTTTAGACAAAGAAAACTACGCACAAGGACAAATAAAAAGCATAGATAGCGAATCTCCTTATAGAGTACAAAGTTTTTGTAGTGAATGTTGTGGTGGTTGTTCCTTTAAAAATTTTTCATATACCAAAGAACTATCTTTTAAAGCAAACTATTTATTAAGTCTTTTTAAAGATCTTCATAGTTTCTCACCTGAAAAATTTCATGGGATAGAGGAGATGAAGTCTCCTTTTAGATATCGTAATAAGGCTATTTATATGGCGAGTTACGATGATAATATTTTTAATTTAGGCCTTTATGAAAAGGGCAGTCATAAAGTTGTTAACATAAATGATTGCCTGCTAGAACAGCCTTGGATGAATGAAATAAGAAATGCTCTTAGAAAATACATACAGGATGCGAATTCAATTGATGTAAAAGAATTTGGCAAAAACTTTAGATATTTATTTTTGAGAGGAAATAATTCTTTTGATCGTCAAGCTGTGATTATTACAAGGACCAACCGTGTACCTAAAGAGATAGAAGACCTCCTTTTTAATTACGGTATTACAAATATCTCAATAAACATCAATGACTCGTTAGGAAATAGTATTTTTGGAAAAGAATTTCTAGTACTGAGAGGAAATTCTACTGTTGCTATGTCGCTCTATGCTCAAAAATATTCTCTTAGACCGAACTCGTTTTTTCAAATAAATACAGAGATGACAGAAGTTCTTTACAAGTCAGCGATAGATTTGCTTGAATTTTCAAAAGATGATGTAGTGCTTGATCTTTATAGTGGTATTGGAACTATTTCATTTCAAATAGCACCTAAAGTTTCACAGGTTATTGGTATTGAATGTGTTCAAGAAGCGGTTAATGATGCTAAAGAGAACGCAAAACTCTTGGAAATTAAAAATGCTGATTTTTTTGCAGGATATGTTGAAGAAATTTTACCAGGCTTAATTAATAAATATGGAAAGATATCATCAGCCATTTTGGATCCTGCAAGAAAGGGGGGCGAAAAATCTGTGCTAGATACTTTAAAAAAGTCAGGTATAGAAAAATTTGTTTATGTTTCTTGTAACCCTAAAAGTTTAAAAAGAGATTTAGTTTACGCACAAGAAATAGGATACAAAATTGAATATATAAAAGGTTTTGATATGTTTCCGCATACAGCTCACGTGGAGACGGTAGTTTTGCTGTCTAAGGCACAGAATTAAATAACGAGAATAGGCTTGAAATCAAGGCATTTCCGAGCGTTCGGACGGTTCTTTAAGGACTGCCCGGATGCTCGGATTTTTGCTGTGTGGGAACATATCGACTGCCGAAAATTGGGGGTTGAGTTGACGGGATGAAAATGGGGGTTGCGAGTGGACAGGATGGATATTTTCGGAGGGTTGAGGAGAGGGGATGGATGAAAAGTGGTTGAATTATTTGGGTGTTTATGATAGAATGGGTCTATAAAAAGTTTCGCAAACGAAAGGAATAAAAGACCAATGAGCAATATAAAGGACTTGCTAACCATACAAGATGTAGCTTCTTATCTAAAAGTTACACCTCAGTATGCAAGAAAACTAATAAAAGAGGAGAAACTTAAAGCACAAAGAATAGGAACACAGTGGATAGTTGATCCAACAGATTTACAGCAATATGTTGATAACTATAATGTTATTATTGAACCGGATGATCATGAGAGACGTGATGATGAAGTTCCAGATATTGTTGCATTAAGCTTTTTCTCTGGGGCAATGGGGCTGGATATCGGCATGAAAAACGGAGGTATTAAAGCCCTTTTAGCATGTGAATTCAATAAGTATTGTAGAATGACAATTTCTCAAAATGAGCCAAACATGGCATTAATAGGTGATATAAATAAATATGAACCAGATGAGATATTAAAACTCGCAAAGGTTCCAGAGGGAAGGAAAGTTGATGTGATTTTCGGGGGTCCACCATGTCAAGCATTTAGTACTGCTGGAGCCAGAAGAGCATTAGATGACGAAAGAGGAAATGTTTTTCTAAGGTATATAGAAGTGGTTGAAAAAATAAGGCCAACCTATGTTGTTATCGAGAATGTTCGAGGGCTGTTGTCTGCACCATATCCCTATAAAGATATCGAGCAGCCTATAAAAGGTGGAGCACTTTGCGTTATTTTAGATAGGTTAAAAGAGGCGGGATATACGATTTCTTTTGAACTTTATAATGCAGCTAACTATGGCGCACCACAAATTCGTGAACGTGTTGTAATGATCGGAAAGCTAGGAAATGAAAAGGTTTCCTATCTAACTCCGACTAATGATGAAAACGGTGAATACAATCTTCCAAAATGGAGAACACTTTATGACGCAATCCATGATATTGAAAATCAAGAGCAACATTATGTTGAGTTCCCAGAAAACAGATTGAAATTCTACAGAATGCTTAAAGAGGGACAGTATTGGAAGCATTTGCCGGAAAAAGCTCAGAAAGAAGCAATGGGTGCAAAGCTAAAACTGGGTGGGGGCAAAACTGGTTTTTATAGACGATTGAGTTTTACTAAACCATCACCTACATTAGTAACTGATCCAACAATGCCTGCAACAGACTTGGGACATCCTAATGAAGATAGACCATTAAGCGTTGAAGAATATGCTCGCATTCAAGAGTTTCCTGATGATTGGATGATTTGTGGCCCAATTAAAGAGCAATATAAGCAGATAGGAAATGCAGTACCTATAAAATTGGGAGAGGCAATTGCTAGAACTATTATTAGTGATATGAAAGGCAAGAAAAACAATTCCATCCTCGGTTTTAGGTATTCTCGATACAAAAATACAAGTGAGGTTACATGGCAGATTGCTATGGATAAGGCTTTAGAAAAAGCAAGAGCTGCTCAAAATCATAAAAATTATGAACAGCTCACGATAGATAATTTAGTTTGATGCTTCGTAGTACCAAATGCCCAACTTGCCATTTTTAACAATAGGCTCAATTAGTTCTATATTTTTCAAAATCCACGCATATCTGCCTGGAGTAAAATCTCCGCAAAGATAGCAAATGGGATTTTCTTTTTCCACCGTTTTTGCATACTCTTCAGTGATTTCGATACAGTCTGAAAGGATGCATTTGGCAAATATTGTCCCGTAATGCAATGGCCCTTGTAGCAGTTTTGCAAGGGCATTTTTTCTGCAGTCACTTTTGGGAATAATGGATTTTCCAGCGTGGATATATAATTCTCCATAATCGTAACACGGCCAGCTACGAGTTTCTATTATTTTGATATTCTCCCCGATTAAGCTTGCCCACGGCTCTTGCAAGGTTATAATTCGCATAAACGTCTCCTGATTAATTTTATTGACGCATTCGTCTTATTTTTTCTCGAGTTTCTTCTCCAATCTGTGATGCTATGCTTAACAATTCATTGTAGCAACCGTCTCCACCGATTGTATCCCACATTTCTTTGCCGATTAAAACAACTGAATCATGTCTAAAGTCAAAGATGCCCATAGGTGGATTATGAGCATAATCTTCTTTGTTCTCGCCATAAGGATTATATGGAAGTCCAAAGTATGCATTGCAGCTTGGATCGGCCACCTTTAGGTGAAGGCAGTCCTCTTTTGCAACTGCAGTTTGGTCAATGTTTGGTTTTACAGTTTTCAGACTAATATAATTGTTAATACCATTCTTATGCCACCACATGTCGGAAATCACCCTCATTGTTGTTGTTTGACCGATCTTAGCGGTGGACAAGATTCCGTTAAGAGCAGGAGTCCATTCGCGGGCAACGTCTTTGTTTTTGTCACGAAGATCCAACATATATTGATGGATAGCATTTTCATATGCAGTATCTATTGTAATCATGGTTTCTTTTTGGCGTTCAGCAGCATCTGCACCATTAGATAATGCGACAAGTTTTGCAATTTCTTCGATCACTCGTTGACCAAATGAAGTACTGAAAGATCGTTCGAATGCGCTCCAAAATATTGCATCTTCTGACAGCAAAGCTGTATGAAATGGTCTATAAGTTTGAGTGTTGCTTGTAATGCGTTCAATTGTACCGTCAACGCAGTTGCGAAATTCATTTGCGATTTTTTCTCTGTAGTATTGATTCATTTTTCCTCTCCTTGTTTAATGCATTGTTTTTCATATCGATTTTTACAAAATATCCTCCTATTTCAGTTCTGGGCAAGTGGTAGTGCCGTTTCTGTTGAAGTAAAGTTCACTGACACCGTTGCCACAGAATATTTCCAGCATCATCTCGAGATGCCATAGGGCTTCTTTTTTCTTAAGCTCTTCAAGACTCATCCAGAACACCCTGCCTTCAGAAGATGACTGGATGTTGCCGGAATATCTATTGGTTTTGTACAAGAAAACCATGTAACGAGAGCCGTCCAGTTCTATCCAGTCCTTGATGCCGCAAAATTCAACATCCGAGATTGCTAGTCCGGTTTCCTCTTTGATTTCTCGGATTACCGAATCCACAACGGATTCATTGCTTTCAACATGACCGCCGGGGAAGATGAGTCCCTTGCGGTTTTTTAATATCTTTTCTTCAACGAGCACATTTCCCTGTCCGTCATAAACCATGCACATATTTGTAAGTTCTACGGGTGTTATACGCTCCATTGGCTTCACCTCAATCCTTTATCGTTTCCATGATGTCTTCCAACTTGCAATCCATTGCCTCGCAGATTTTAAGAAGAACATCTGTGGTGATGTTTGCACCCTTGCCGAGTTTGGCAACGGATGCTGCACTGATGCCGGCGGCAGCTTTTAGATCGTTTCTATTCATTTCTTTATCAATTAACATTTTCCATAATTTGTTATAGCTGATTCGCATATCGCGCCTCCTTTTCATAATCATCCAGCTAAATAGTTTTTTAGGATTTTGACGTCTTTACTTATATCCTTTGGTTTGATTCTGCTGAGAACCTTTTCTTCGACCTCTGGAGTCCAATAGATTTTCAGCTTTTCTCTAGCCCGTGTGATAGCCGTATAGAATACGTTATGGGTTACCAGTTCCTCTACTTCATCGGTGATGACAATTTTTAGGGGACTTCTATAAATTAAAAATTTTACAGAAAAAAGAAAGGGTTTCTTGTGTTAAACTTGTGTCACCACAACAAATTAACCAAAAAAACCTATGAAAG
>CAVGFV010000074.1:0-9612 GCA_963628765.1 Succinimonas sp. | reverse complement strand
CCCCTGGCGCCAAAGATACCTAAGAGCAATTTACACACAAATTTGGACTTGACTAAATAGGACGTGTAGGTGATATACTTGCGACATAACTTGATAATAATAACCATTCCAAATGGGGATTTATTTATGAAAAAAATTTTACTTCCTACAGCATTATTAACAGCCGCTTCTTTTTCTGCTCCTCTCATGGCTGAAGAAGTTAACGAGGCACCTGTAGTAGTTTCAAATTACGATACACATTTCACTCCTTATTTCGGTTTTCGTACCGGTGCTTCATTCACATCAACTGATATTGACTGTCATCATCACGATTATGATTGCGAACTCGATGACGATACCGTATTTACCGTACACCCTTACGTTGGTATAAACCTCCCTTATTCTTCAACTGGACTCATTGGTGGCCGTGTAGAACTCGAAGGTTTCTTCAATAGTGAAGGCGAATATGATTTTGATTCATATAGCTGGGAAGGTGGTATCAGTAGAGATAAATTAAAAGTTAAAACTAATGGTTTCCTTGTAAACACATATTTAGACTTTTATCTCGCAAATGGTTTAGTAGCACCTTATGTTGGCATTGGTCTCGGTGGAGCTTGGCATAAGGCTGACTTAACATCTTCATACCTTGGCAATGATTCTGACAATAATAGCGATGTAGCTTTCCAAATTGGAACTGGTGTTAACTTCAATTTCACTAAGAATATCGGTGCTGAAGTCAACGCTCGTTATACCTACTTAGGTGAAGTTTGGAGCCGTACCTATATTGAAAAGATTGAGCTTAGCTCCTTTGATTTAATGGCAGGCCTCCGCTTTACTTTCTAAGTTTTTAACATTTAGTGAATACATGGCGCTTGCGTCATGTATTCTTTGTTGAAGAGTCAGAATTTGTTTTAGCACTTTCCTTGATAAGTTTTGAAAGAGCTCCTGTAGAAAGAAGATCTTTTCTAAGTCTTCCTAGAGTAAGAACTCGAGGAGTAACTGGTAGTGGTCTTACAGCCTTAACTGCCATGTATCCCAGTCTGCTAGACCATATGGAAGCGGCAACACCCTGTCCCATTGCTGCAGAGATACGAGTTGTTACACCCGCTCCTAATGCATCAACCACAGCATCCGTAGCTAAATCAGTTACCCCAATAAATACCAAATTTTTAGCAACTCTACGGTATAGTTGCATTCTTCCCCATACGCCCGGCTTAAAACCATAAATTTCGGAAACTTCTCGAATCATGCGTAAAGATCTCGCAAAGGTTATAAGCATATCGAGCCAAGCTACTGGACTTAAAGCAACTACAACTCCATTTTCTGCCGAGCGCTTTACTATTACCTCTCGTGCCCTTCTATCAGCGTCCTTTAAAAGCTCATCTTCATATAACATAAAGACATTTTCAGGAGTGTAATGATTTTGTAACTTACTTACAAAATTAGCAAAACCACGAGTCTTCTTTACGTTTGCAGATTTTGCCATAACCTCACATAGCTTTAATGCATCATTAAAGTTACCTTCCTTTGATATTTGCACTGCTTTAGCACGATTCTCATCAGCTTCCTTAAGAAGTAGAACCGTTCCTAGTTCTCTGTAAAGCATAAATAAAGCAATCACAAGTAATACCGAAAGGCCTACTCCCCAACACCATCCTAAAAGTGGAGAAGATGCATAAGCCTCAGCAATCAAAGTCCAAACTTGAAGTCCACCCCACCCCGTAATAAATAATAGAATCCAAAGTATAGGGCTAGACCAAAAGTGCGTTTCTGATGGCTCATTCTCCTCCTCTGTAACTACTACTGAGGAAGATAATTGTGGTTCTTCAGTTGATTTAAGATCTTCAGGATTAACATCAAGTTCAAATTTAGCTATGTTTTCTAAATTTTCATTTCCAAGAGTTGCTCTTTTTATTTTTTCTAATTCGTCATTTTTAAGAGCTGTTTTCTCTTCTGGTTGTTCATCATCTATAACAAAAGCCCGGCGCATTTCTTCACTCATAGCTTATCTCCAAGAATATAATGCAGTAACACGTCAAGATTTATAGATGGTAATACCCCGCCTGGTTCAATCTTAGGTGGTCTAAGATTTCGAAAATCGAAATTTTCCTGAAAAAACATCATACTTTCACGAGACCATTTTGATGGAATACTTCCTGGGTAATACGGCTTGTCATCAGGGTAATCTGTAACCAACACTTCCGTATCAATGTCCCCTTTTTGATACCTTTTACAATTTGTACTACGTATGGAAGAAAGTGTCATAAATTCAGCAGCAGCTCCTCCAGATCTTACAGATTGAGAAGCTTGAGTTACCATTGATCTTAAAAGTGCCAATAAATTTTTATGTTGGTCGTTGGTTATTTGGTCTGCTTTTGAAGCTGCAAACATTACTTTATCAATTTTAGGAGAAAACAACCGTGTTAAAAAATTACCAGAACCGTAATTAAAATGTTTCAAAAGGACATCAAAGGAGTCATTAATATCCATGAAGGTTTCGCGACCGCCTCGTAAAGCCTTAAGGCCATCAACTATAATCACTTGCCGATCAAGTTTTGAAAAACATTCTCGATAAAAACGACGCACAACTTTTTCTTTATATGCGTTATAGCGTTCTTTCAAAACACCATAAACAGAATTGTCAGAATAATGTTCAGGTATTTCAGAAAGCCAAGGAATAAATTCTAAAAGTGGTGCTCCTTTTAGTTCTCCTGGTAACAAGAAACGTCCCGGGACCAATAAAGCAAAGCCTCGATCCTTACAACGGTGAAGCCAATCTGTATAAAGTTCTACTGCCTTCTTTATAATAGGTTCGGACATAGGATCTGCACCATTTATGCTCATTGCTAGCTGTTTAAATTCACTAGCATCACAAACAGTTTCTACTGTCGCAAAACGGATCTTCGCTTTTTCAGAAAACTCTTCATAATCCATATCTAAAAGCATGAGATCCATTAACCATTCGCCAGGATAATCCCAAATATCTAAAAAAATTCGCTGATCATTGCCTGTAACATACCAGCGATCATTTCTGCTTCGGATTTCTAAACGTATTTCGCATATACCATCAGTTGATTTCGGCCACTCTGGTGTTTCCTGCTCAAGTTTCTGCATCATTTCGTAATAAGGGAACTGCGAAACTGAGAAGTTATTGCTCCTTGCAATGCCACCCCAACTTATTCCATGCTCACTATATTCACGAAAAAGCGGGAGTCTTAATGCTGTATCTTGAAGTCCAAAGGAACAAATATTGTTCACTAGGGAAGTTATGAGAGCTGTTTTCCCGCCTCTTGATAAACCGGTTACACCTAGTCTTATTTCACGATCTCTTATCAGATTAATTCCTTGATCAAGAACTCTTTCTACGCTATCAAAAAGACTCACAGACGGCTCCTCTAATATTTTCAAGACTACAATCAATATATAATATCAAGGTAGATAATTTCAAAGCGATAATGCAAAAAAAGCACAATTAATACGTGATCTTTTAAGAAAAAATGTCGCAATCTTTAAATCAAGAAAAATGATAAAATACCAGTGCTCGGAACTACCGAATAGGAATGAGAAATGGATTTAATAAAGTGCACTTTTACAGCAATATTATTTTTGCTCGTGTGCCCTTTTTTGTGTACACAATTGCACGCCTCTGATTTGGAGGGAATTGTATATTGCTCAGAATTAAAATTGCCATTTGTAAATCCACAACGCTATACAGCATCAGCTATGGCATCAACAATATCGTATGCCATGTTCGATACCCTTCTAAAAAAAGAACCTCAAAAAAATTCTTATAATCCTGGTATAGCTGAGCTCATAAAAGTTTCTCCAAATAAGCTTGAATATACTTTTAAAATACGAAAGGGAGTTAAATTTCACTCTCTAAATGGCTTTGTTCCTACTAGAGAACTTAATGCTGATGACGTTGTCTTTTCATTTTCTAGGATGATTGATCCTAGTTCTCCTTTTTATGCCCCAGAAGATGATTTCCCCTATGCCGCTAGGATGGACATACTTGGTGATATAAAAGAAGTCGAAAAGGTTTCGAATCACATTGTTAAATTCACACTAAAAAAAGAAAATTCTCAATTTTTAAACTTCATTGCAATGGATAATTCTGTAATTATAAGCAGTGAATACGGGGACTGGCTTATCAAAAACAATATGCAACGAGAGCTATTGGATCACTACACAGTCGGCACTGGACCTTATTACGAAAATTCTTTCATTAGAGAAAAATATCTCAAGCTTAAAGCTTTTAATAATTATTATGGGGAAAACCCCAAAACAGATAGAGTTGTTATCACAAGATCTTGGAAAATTAATAAAAGACTTTCTCTGCTTTTTACTGGTGAATGCCAAATAATTTCAAATCCAAGCCCAAGCCAAAGCCTTTACATCAGCCAAAATCAAGATCAAATGAACCTTAAGATTTTAAAAAGAAAGGCAGTTAAAGGAACATTTCTGATCTTTAATACTAATAACAAGTTATTAAAAAGCAGGCACTCTAGAAGAACTATCGCTTCTCTCATCAACATCCGAGATATAAATGAAGCTGTTTTTTACGGTAAAGGTCATATTATTATGAATGACCAAAACCAAGTAAGCATTTTTACAGATGAATACAAACCAACAGAAGAAGAAATAATGTCATCTATAGTAGAGTTGAAGCGCTCTACCCTTCAAATTGCTGTCTTTGAAAACAATACTTCAGGTATCAATGACCAATTAAAAACTGCAGAAATGTTAAAGTCAGATCTGGAAAATGCAGGACTAAAAATTGGTATTCATTATTTCAGAAATAGTAACAGCCTAAGGAAGCTCCGTAATGGTAGCTTCGATATTGCTATTCTCAACGTGTTTTCTGATGTTGGGAGCCTCGTAGCACCACTTTTGTCTTGTAAAACTCAAAAAAAACTCCGTGGTAGTGACAGCACCTTACTTAGAAACTTCACAGGTTGGTGTAACCCTCACCTAGACCAGTTATTTGAAAACCTAATCCAATCTCCAAATGGCGATAATCAGTCAATCCAAGAGACACGAAATTCTATCCGCAGAATCATAATGGATGAGGTACCATTGGTCCCGTTACTTTACTCTAGTACCCAATACGTTATATCCGATAACATTCAAGGAATAACCACTACTCCTCTTGGTGGTTTGAATTTTACTAATGCGCTAATAAAAGCCCATCATCCAGAGGCTAAAAATTTAGAGGACGATGATGAAGAATATGAAACTGTGACATCAACGCTACCTTCTTATATACCAGGAGACTACTTGAATGACTAGATTCATTATAAGAAGGCTCTTAACTTTCTTCTTTGTCTTATTTATTTTGTCCATTTTATTATTTTGGATGCACATAAGACTTACCGAATTTGATGTAACTAAAATCGTAAATGATTACATTGTCTATACTTTAGCCATCTTTAAGGGCAATTTTGGAGTTAGCTCCATTTCAGGACTTTCTATCGCTAGCGAATTAAAAACATATCTACCTGCCACAATAGAATTGGTATTTTTATCAATGGTGCTCTCTTTCTTGTTAGGAATATTTTTAGGCATGATAAGTGGGCTTAAGCACCATTCTTTTTTAGACAAGTTTTTTACACTTTCTTCTCGTATCTGCACGTCTCTTCCAGTTTTTTGGATTGGGCAGTTATTGATGGCGGTTTTTGCTATTAAATACAAAATATTCCCGACTGTAGGAAACATTGATTTATTTTGTGATGTTCCAAGAGTTACAGGGAGTATGTTCATAGATGCTCTTATTTCTCAAGATCCTAAATACATCGTCAGTATGCTAAAACATCTAGTTCTTCCTGTAGTTACTCTAAGTCTAATGCCTACTGCTCAATTCTTTTTGTTATCTAGAAGAGCTTCTTACATTCTTTCTAAGGCGGATTTTATAAATATGGCCGTATCAAGAGGAGAAAATGTTTATTACATAGCCTTTTTCCATATGCTATGGAATATCATTCCTTCAATATTGCCGTATTTCAGCATCATTCTTTGTAATTTATTTTCTGCCTGTATTCTAATCGAAGTTGTTTTTGAATGGCCAGGTATTGGTTTTTGGTTAATCGATAGCGTACAAAATTCTGATAGCGCTGTTCTTGAAACCACAACCTTTGTTCTTGCTGTAATGTTTATTTCGCTACAAACAATAATTGATATCCTTGGCGCAATTGTATTTCCACACAGACGCCGTATAAGTTTAAACATTTAAGGAACGATAAATGCGAAAAACTAAATTCGTCGAAGTACCAAATGATCGCCAACTCTTTTGGCATCTGTACAAAAAAAGTACCGCAGATGTCATTGGTCTATACGGACTCATTTTTATACTAGGGATAATCTTTATATTGCCATACATCACAGGCGCAGACCCTTATGCCCAAGATATCTCAAGACGCCTATTACCACCATCTTGGCTTGAAGGCGGTGAACTTAAACACTTCTTGGGTACTGACGAATTCGGTAGAGACTTTTTGGCAAGACTTCTGTATGGTGGTAGAAATACACTTGAATATGCCTCATTAGCAACAATTTCTGCCGCAACATTTGGAATTATCATTGGCCTTATTACTGGTCTAGATCAGCACCATGTAAGGAGCAGTATTATCAGACATTCATTTGATATTATTTTTGCCTTACCTTCAATTCTAATTGTCTTTATTATTGCTAGTATACTTTCTCCCAATCTCCCGCATGCTACATTAGCAATTGCAATATCCTTGTTACCAAGGTTTATTCAAATTACCTACAATGCGGTGCAACACGAAAAATCCAAGGACTACATTAAAGCAAATCTTCTTGATGGTAGTTCTTACCTTCGATTGTCTTGGAAAACAATAATTCCTAACATTTTAACTATCATCACCATCAATTTTTGGGAAGCATTATCAATTGCAATTCTTGATATGAGTGCTATTGGTTTTTTGGGACTGGGCGCCCAAGCTCCAGAGCCTGAATGGGGAAGTATGCTAGAATCAGGAATGGATTTAATTTATATCGGAAATTCAAAAGCTATTATTCCGGGCATCGCAATTGCCATAACAATTACCGCAATCTCTCAGGTTGGGCATGGTATCTCACGAATTATTTCCATGGGAGAAAAAAATGCCATTAATTGAGATTCGTAATCTTTCCGTATCCTTTAAAAAAGAGGACAACACTACTGTCGACATCTGCAAAAATTTTGACCTTGTAATCAACGAAGGTGAAATTTGTGGCCTTGTTGGTAGCTCAGGTTCTGGGAAAAGTGTCATTATAAAAGCTATTGCAGGCATCTATGACAACACCTGTATTGTTAAATATGACAGATTTCGATTTGGGAATACGGATCTTGTAAGTTTAAATCAACAAGAAAGAAGACGTTTTTTATCAAGAAACCTTGCGGTTATGCTTCAAAATGGCAGAAGTAGCTTGGATCCCCATCTCACAATAAAAGCACAAATGAAGGAAAATCTTACCAAAAGTGCGCGACCAGACAAATGGTATAAACGCTTCTTTTGGAGAGGTCGTGAAATAAATATTTTGCTTCATAAAGTAGGTATAAAAGACACTAAAGCTATTCTTAATGCTTATCCCCATGAACTCTCCGAAGTTCAATGTAGAAAGGTAATGATCGCGATAGCTCTAGGTAGAAAACCGCGTTTGTTAATTGCTGATGATCCGATAAGCAGTATGACCTCGCTTTCGCAACTCCAAATTCTGCGCCTTTTGGATAGCTTAAACCAAAATAACCATGTATCAATACTCTTTGTAACTAACGATTTAGGTCCATCAGCAAACCTAATGGATCGTATTTATATGATATATTTTGGTCATATTATGGAGCAGGCAAGTACTGAAAATATCCTTACCAAGCCTAAGCATCCTTTTACCGAATTTATGCTGAACGCCATTCCTGATCTTGGGACAGGAATTCGAAGAAAATCCCTTCTGAAAATTCCCTTTGGCGATACTCCGGATTTTCAACATCCACCAATTGGCTGCCCTTTAGGAAACCGTTGTCCTTACGCAGATAGGGAATGCAATCTATTTCCCAAAATTACGAAAGTGAAAAATGGTTTTTATTTCTGCCATTTTCCTTTAAACACTAAAGCGGAGGCGGAAGCATGACATATGAAGTTACCCCACCTCTAATTGAGGTAAAAAACCTTTCAGCATATTACAGTGTCAATAAATTTATGATTTTTGACACTAAAATCGCCGCTTTAGAAAACATAAATTTTGCAATTGGTAGTGGACAAACCTTAGCGGTTTCTGGTGATGCCGGTTCAGGAAAATCTACTCTCCTAAAAATACTTAATGGCGATGGAATTTCATATGAAGGCGAAATCTATTTCTATGGGAAAAAACTCACTGATTATGAAAGACAAGATAGAGTATCTTTTCTTCGTATGATGTACCCAGATCCTGATACCGCATTAAACCCTCATGTCAGAATCAATAAAATATTAGAATTACCTTTGGTAATGAATACTAATTTGACTGAACAGGAACGCCAAACACGTATTGTCAAAACTCTTGAATATGTGGGACTAAGACCCGAACATGGTGAATATTATCTCGCAATGCTTAACGGCATCCAAAAACTTAGGGTCTCGTTAGCAAGAGCTTTAATAATGCAACCTAAAATTTTGCTCGTAGATAGCTCAATTGAAAAATTAGATGCTATCTTAAGGATGCAGTTCTATAACATATTTATGAAGCTTCAACATGAATATGGAATGTCACTTATTATTGTCATTAACGATCTCGGCATCATAAAACACATGGCTGATAAAATTTTAGTTCTTGATCATGGTAAACAAGCTGATATGGGATCTGTTGCTAAAGTACTCACTCAACCTGAAAGTGACCTCACAAGACGTATTCTACAAAGCTACAACCATGAATATCGCAGTATCCATAAATAGGTTATGGAACCAGCAATTAAAAAAATAAAAGCATTCTATTTTTAACAATTTAGAATGCTTTCTTGAGTTTCGTTACTTTATAAAAGAATCAATTAGTCCTATTTTCAATTTCTAGGATTTCTGTTTGGTACTCGAGGATCTAGACGATTATCCAACCCGTTTCTTGCACCATTAGGCACTGGTGGTCTTAGACTGTTTGGCCTTGTTCTTGGTAATGGTGGCCTCATCCCATTTGGTCTTGCGTTTGGTAATGGTGGCCTTAAACCATTTGGACGCACATATGGTCTTGTGTATGGTGTTACATATGGGGAGTAGCCTACATTTGGAGTGATTATTCTACGGTTAGTTTCGGTATATTTGAAATTTCCATCTACATACCGTACTCCTGATTGCACACAATTTCTGTAGTTTGTGCCTACACAGTTACTTGTAGTTACCACTCTCGAAACTGCAGCATAACTAGTCGAGAGCCCAAAGATCGCAAAGGCACAGATTATTTCAGCAAATTTTATTTTCATGACACTATCCTCTTAACTAGCTAGTATTCCTTACGCATGATCTTAGAGCTCTTAAATTTTATCAAGTTCCTAATAGTACAATTTGTAACATTAGGTAAAGACTAGTGTCATTTTAAATATAAACTTAATTTAAGGGGACTTCTATAAATTAACTTTTTTGCGATGTCCCAATGTTAAAACACACACAA
>CAVGFV010000073.1:0-7089 GCA_963628765.1 Succinimonas sp. | reverse complement strand
TGCGGAGGATCTTATGTGGGCTCTATGAAAATTTAAATACGACGATTGCGAATAAGCTTACATCGAGTTTCTTTTTTTAGTTAGGCTTTCTGTTCTTTTTTCTCGCAATGCTTATCCCACATTAAGAATAAGTTCGCAAGGATGGTACCTGATATTGAATGCCATACGCAGGATACAGCAGAGGCAATAGCCGCTTCCGGAACTGTTGGGAAGAAATGACCACAGAGGCCGGTAGCAAGGCCAGCATTTTGAACGCCAACTTCAATTGAAAGAGTTCTTTTCTTTGCTGTATTCATATGGAACACAGAGCCAGTTAAATATCCTAATAGGTAACCAAGACCATTGTGGCAAGCTATACAAGCAAAAATAATAGCACCTGTTTCAAGGAATTTACTACCATGTACCGCAATAACGCCACCAACTATACAAGCAAAGCCAATAACAGCTATGCCTGGCATAATTTCTTTAACAATTTTAAATGAAGGGCGCTTACCAAAATATATATTGAAAACTGAACCAAAACCTACAGGAATAAGAGTAACGATAATTAAAAATTTAACCATCCCCCAAGGTTCAAGAGCAATTTGGCCACCGTTTAGATAACTCATTAATAGTGGTGTCATTACTGGTGCTAGGAGAGTTGATACTGTGGTCATACCAACAGAAAATGCTACATCACCGCGGCAGAGGAAACTCATAATATTAGAGGATACACCGCCAGGACAACAGCCTACTAGGAGAAGTCCTAAAGTTAAGCCATCTGAAAGATTGAATATTTTGGCTATTGCAAAAGCGACTAGAGGCATAATGGTGTATTGTGCACATGCACCAATGAAAACATCTAAAGGTCTTTTTGCAAGAATACGATAATCATCTGAACCCAGAGTAACACCCATTGATAACATTATGATGCCTAAAACAATCATTTGTTGGGTGCCAACACACCATGAGAATAGTTCAGGCCATATAAAAGTTAGGCAGGCAGCTCCGATAACAAAGAAAGCCGTATATTTAGCAAGTATGTGGCTTATATTACATAGAAATTGAAGAATGAACATAAGAAAAATTTCCTTACCAAGCACTATGAATCGGTTTTTAATAGATGCCGGTTCCGCATGTCTTATTTTAAACTTTAAGAATGTTCATGCAAGGTGCAGAACAAGATTTATTACATGCTAATTAGCAAGGATAAGTTTAAAACTTGTGAATTTTTTTCAATACCTTTTAGAACAAAGTCAACGACTCACTACCTAAGTGTAGTGGTTTCCCGAGCTTAGTGAAATATTTATGAATTATCAGCATCTTTTAATTGATTAATTAAAAGATGTTTCTTAGAAAGGTCTTTGTATTTAGAAGCTATCCTAATTTAGAGTTTTCTAAACTAGTGATAGCTTTTTAAGTTTCTAGTGGTCTGATATCTTCAAAAGATTATTGATTTCAGCATTCGACATTTCTGTAATCCATTTTTCTCCTGCAGCTACAGTTAATTCTGATAAGGCTTTTTTCTTTTGAATAATTTCATCGATTTTTTCTTCAAAAGTGTTTGCTGTTATGAATCTATGCACCACAACATCTTTCTTTTGGCCAATACGATAAGCACGGTCAGTTGCTTGATTTTCAACAGCAGGGTTCCACCAAAGATCATAGTGGATTACAGCAGAGGCTGCGGTAAGGTTAAGACCAGTGCCAGCGGCTTTTATTGACAGAATCAATATGTCGTGAGCAGGATCCTTTTGGAAGTTTTCGGTAATTACAGATCTTTTGGCGACTGGAACACTACCATTGATAAAGTCAGGTGCGAGATAATCAGGGTAGCGATCTGTAAGCCATTTTTGGATAAGTGTTCCCATCTCTTTAAATTGAGTAAATATGAGGCACTTTTTGCCAGCTTCGCGAATATTGTCTATAAGTTCAAAAAGGCGTTCCATTTTCCCAGAGTGGTCAGGAGTAGCTTCAGAGTCCTTTATGAAGAGTGTCGGGGCATCGCAGATTTGCTTTAAACGTAGGATGGTTTCAAGAATAATTGAACTTCTCTTTATGTTAGATATTTCTTTATTCTCCATCTTTTCGATTTCTGCTTGTACGGTTTCTTTATAGAGAGCAATTTGCTCTTTAGTAAGAGTGCAGTATTCATTACGTACGATACGTTCTGGAAGATCTGAAATTACGTTCTTGTCAGTTTTAAGTCTTCTAATAATAAAAGGTGCTGTAACAGCGCGGAATTTCTTAACCGCATCTGGATCATGTTCTCTCTCAATAGGATACTGAAATTCCTTTGAAAAGAAAGCCAAACTTCCTAGAAGGCCAGGGTTAACGCAATCCATAATTGACCAGTATTCACGAAGGCTGTTTTCAACTGGTGTTCCAGACATTGCAATTACCGTATCCGCTTTTACACTTCTTACAGCCTGACTTGTGGAGGTGCTATGATTCTTGACAGCTTGTGCTTCGTCGATAATAAGAATATGGAAGTGCATTTTCATAAGCTCATCATCTAGACTTCTTAGCGTGCCATAAGTAGTGAGTAGGAGATCAAAAGGTTCTTCAGGAATTTTACGATTAGAACCATAATATAGTTTGACTCTAATATTTGGGGTGAATTTTGAAGCTTCTTTTTGCCAGTTCATAAGAAGAGAGGTTGGTACTACAGCAAGTACAGGATTTTTTTCTAATTCACCTTGTTCGCGACACCTTTCAATAACAGCTAGCACCTGTAGAGTTTTACCAAGGCCCATATCATCTGCAATAATGGAACCAATTCCTGTATCAATATTTTGCGACATCCAACTGTAGCCAGTTCTTTGGTATGGTCTAAGATCGACATTGAGAGCCTTCGGTGGAAGTAGATTTCTTTCTGCCTTCAGAGCTTTAATACATTCTTGAACGGTAGGATCTAGAAGAACTGGAATGTTATCGTGACTTCCTGCAAGAACAGCGAGTAAGAGGGCGGATTTCGATATCTTAGGCTGTCTTTCCATTGTTTTTATCAGCTTCTGCATATCACTCGCATCTATGTAAACAAACTTGTCATGGAAGCGAATTGTTTGCCCAGCTTTATCAATAAGTTCTTGAAACTCTTCCTCTGTTATTGTCTCGCCTGCAATAGCTATGGACCAATTAAAGTTTAAGAGATCTTTAAGTTTGAAATAACTTTCTACCCCATGCGAAGATTTCATTGAAACTTTGATAATAGGCTTAGGTGAGAATAGTTTCTTCAATGATTTCGGAAGAACTATGTTTACGCCAAGTAGTTTTAATATTGGAAGAGATTTTTTTAAAAGATCTGCCAAGGCATCTAGTGGAACTTGGGCTTCCTGCAAGTGTTTGCCAATGAGTTCACCTAGTTCTGGGCAAAACGCCGTTAATGCTGCACTGGTTTTCATATTTGAAAAACGGATTTTTTCGGGAATATTTTCGCTAATTGCTTCGTCTACAGAAAGCTCGTTGCCATCATTAATAAATTTTAGGTTAATGATTACTGGTGCATCGCGATCTTTTTGCTGTTCATCGGTGACATTTTCTTCAGGGTCTGTAAGAGTTATAACAGGATCATAGCCACCTTCTGACAGCACAAAAGGAGAGAGCCAGTTTTCAAGACGCATTTCTAGAAGTTTGGATTCCTTAGAATTATTTAGTTTCACAGGGGCACAACTAAATAAAATCATCTCAATTACTTTTGGTAAATTTACAGTTTCTCGGAATGCGTAATTAATAAAGGCGTTAATAAATAAGCTGAGATAGAGCTCGCCTTTTTGTAAAGCTGTGCTGTCTTCTAGGGATGGTGTGACTTTTACAAAATTTTTATTAAACTCAACATATTCACCGAGGTCGCTCGTGATCTCGGCAATATTGGGAATCATGGTTGCAGGCTTCCAACGTACTTGAAGACCTTTTTTGCCTGCATGAAATATTTCAGGAATTATGGCGCCTTTTGCTGTTAGACGTGCAGCAAGAGTCCAAATTCGCCAAAGCTGAATTAAATTACCATTATCCTTTTTGAAGTGTCCTATATTTAATGAACCATTAAAAATTTTGCATAATGGAACATTTAAGCTGGTATTTAAGAAATTTTTGGCTATTGGAATAGTGGAAGCTTTTGAGCCTTGAGAAAGTGGTGCTAGGTTGGCTCCTTCTGAGATTGAAATTTCTCCATTATTTATAGTAATAAATGGTTTCTTTTCTGGAAAAACAGGAAGCATTACTTCTTGTTCATCATCGCCTTTAAGGAGTTTTTTAGCAATCTTGGCTGCAATTTGAGTAATCTTGTCTAATGTGCTTTTTAAATTTGTGTCTGTAATGCCACTAGGATTATCTGAAAATATTCCCAAAATACTCTCTCGGACATCTTCGATTTTGGCAAAAGTTAGCTTTTCAAGATTTAGGAAGGGATCTTCTGTTGTCTTTGCTTCTGCTACTTCTTCTTTAGAAGTATCTGCTTTGTCATTTGTAATTAGAGTTTCAAAATTCGGAATATTGGCTTCAACGGCACTGGCCATCGAAATACCACGTTTATTTAACTCATCGGCAAGTTCGATATTTCTCATTTGAAATAAAATAAAAGGGTTAGTGTCGATTTGCTCGGAAAGAGTATAGATAACAGCTGCTATATGTTTGCAAACATGGTTGCTATCAAAAGAATAGTTATCGAAGTCTGGACAGGTACAATTAAAATTTAAATCGTGCATGCTTTTTGGAAAGATAGGCGTTCCGAGTTTGCAAGCTATTTGATTTATTTCAGGATCTAGCTCTCTAGTTGTTAATCTTGAGACTATCAATGGATTCTTAATTATTTCTGTAATTAGTTTTTCGGTCTCTTCCTCTGAAAATCGCTTCTTAAAAGAGATGGTAATCTTGTAGGAAGATGCATAATGTCCTCTTACTTTTGCTTCGATAATTCCAGTTTTTGGATCTATTTCAAAGCTGAATACAGAGCCATTTCGAGCGTAGGAGCGACCTCTTGCAAGACGATTTAAGTGGTCAGTTCCCTCTAACGAACGAAGCCATTCTTTGCCCCACCAGGTAGTGCCAAAATCAATTTTCATAAATATAATCCTTTTTTATATAGTCATATTTTTTAGAGCTGAGATACGCTTCTGTTTAAAGCAATAGTATATATAATGAGAGTGAATAATCGAAATGGTTTTTTAATAATTTTTTGTTTGAAAGGTGACCTTTTCTTAACCAAAGACTTTAACCAAATTAGGAAACTATTCCTTTTGTGAGTTTAAAGTCATCATAAAAATCGATAACAGTAGTCAGCATGATTCCTATGTTACAATAAGTAACAGAACTGAACCATAACGTTTCTATAAGAGATCTACCGCTTGGTAAGGTTTTTAATCCTCGACTCCGTATTCAACTAGAAAGTTAAAAATTAATCTTTCCAATAAAATTTTAATCAAGCCTACCTGTTTAGTTAGCAAGGCTAGAAAAGCTACTATTGATATCTAGGAGAGCTATTATGGTTGCAATCATAAAATGTGATTACCGAAATCTAGATTTGGAAAAAATTACTATCCCAGATGAAATCGTTAGGCCTCAAGAATTTTCCAAGTGGCTTCCTGAACATTGTAAATCTTTTGTAGCGGGTAGATATCTTTTATACAGTTGGATTAAAAAGCAAGGATTAAAGATCCCTAAGCCTTTTTGGTTAGAAAAAGCTACCCATGGAAAACCGTATTTGCAGGGAATTAATTTTCATTTCAATATTGCTCATTCCCATGGAATTTTATATTTAATAGTTGCTCCGTATGAAACAGGCATTGACGTTGAAATCATAAAAAAACGTAAAACACCTATTAGTGAATGGGGCAAGGTGTTTAATCCAAAAGAAATGGAATGGATGCAAAGTGATGGTGTAGAAAACGAAATTATCAGATTCTTTAGACTATGGACCATTCATGAAGCACTAGTAAAAACCACAGGAAAAGGACTTCAGGGCTTAGGTGAGTTTGATATTTGTCCGACCTTTAATTCTATTGGTAGTGATACTCTTATAGGGAACATTTATTCTGCAAATTATTCTGATTATGCGATAGCTTTTTATCTCAAGGATGCTTCTGAAATCACCAATATTGAATGGTTAAATTTTTCTCTAGTTCAAGGGGAGTTTAGAAAAGCCATAGCACCGAAAGATTATGATGTTTTGCGTTTAGAAAATAATTAGCTTTTTCTGTTTAAAAAAGGAGGCAATTGGCCTCCTTTTGATTCTTGAAAAATTAGTTTTTATGCAGCGACTACTGTGGCATCTTCTGCATTATCATTTGCAAGATCTATTGTAATGATGCGTGCTCTAGGTAAGAAATTAAAATCAGTTGCAGTTGCAATTGTATAGGCCCCCATCATTTTACCGATCACAAGATCTCCTATAGCGAGATCTGGAAGTTCTTTGTCTTCAACAATGATGTCAATGCTGTCACAGGTAGGTCCTGCTAGAACAGAAGGGAGTTTTGGCCCATTTTTTAGAACGAACTTTGGATATACAACATGATCAAATATTTGTCCGCTGTAGCTACAATAAACGCCATCGTCTAAATAGTACCAGGATTTATCAAAACGGGTGGCACGACCAACAACGGAAGCAATGGAAAACATACAAGGAGTTGAAAGAAAACGACCAGGCTCGGCAATAATCTTAAGTTCTTTTGGAACCATTGAAAGAGCATCTCTCAAAGGAGCGCAGAAACTCACGATATCAATTTCTTTAGCATTATTGTAATCAACAGGAAAACCACCACCAATATCAAGAATTTCGAGGAAAATACCTAAAGATTTTGCTTTATCAATAATGTTGAGACAAGCCTTTACAGCTTCTACATGGCGCTTGATATTTGGCACTTGTGAGCCGACATGGAATGATAAACCAATAACATTAAAACCAAGTTCGTGAGCTGATTGCAAAAGAGGTATTACACCATCAGGATGTATACCGAATTTTTTTGAGAGATCAACTTTTGTTTCAGGGTTAATAACAGTTGTGCTAAATATATAAATAGTTTATAATATATGAAAATAATTTATAGATATTGTGATAGTTATGAATAAAATAATTTCAATCGGAAAGGCTGCCGAAATTTTGGGCGTCCATGT
>CAVGFV010000072.1:6426-13954 GCA_963628765.1 Succinimonas sp. | reverse complement strand
AGTGGTTTCGTAAGATTAGTAATTAAATTACATACCTAAATTTATATCGTTACAGCTTAAACAAAGATTCTAAATACTATTTAACAGTAGCAATCTTTGAAGCTGCTTCTAAAAGACAAGCTGCGGCATCAAGTCCATAGTTGTTAATAGTGGCTGGAGCCTTTTCTCTAACAATTGGTTTTGCATGAATAGCAAATCCCAAACCAGATTCATTAATCATCGGTAAGTCATTAGCGCCATCACCAATAGCAATACTTTGGCTTAGTGGAATATTGTATTTTTCACAAAGCTCATGCAAAGTAGCAACCTTTACAGAAGAATCCACAATATCACCTTCCAAACCACCAGTAAGATGATCATCAACTATTTGAAAGGTATTTGCCTTTACTAAGGTTAAATTAAATTCTTCCTTAAGGCGATTTACAAAGGTCATAAAGCCACCAGAAGCTATTGCGGTTTTCCAACAATGGAATTGCAAGAGGTGAATGAGTTCTGGGAAACCTGGCATAATAGGTAATCTATCTCTTAAATCCCAAAGTATCTGTGAAGGCGCACCTTTAAGAAGGCCTACTCTCTTTCTTAAACTTTGTTTGAAGTCTAAGAGACCATGCATTGTCTGGCTGGTGATTTCAGAAATTTCTTTACCCACGCCCCAAGCCTTAGCAATTTCATCAATACATTCACACTGAATGCAGGTGGAATCCATATCAAGAAGAATAACGCCTGGCTCTGTTAATAAAGGGAAGGACTTAACATGTACTGCATCGCGATGACCAGTTAATTTTTTTAGCTCTTGATTAAGATCTTTACTAAAAGAGTCTGTCTTTCCCATTAAAACCTGATGACCAAACACATCATAAGGTTTTACGAAAGCTGCGTGGATTCCAAATTTGCCAGCAATATCTTGAAGTTCAAGTAAGTCAGCACCTGTAATCGCATCACTAACTAGGCCAATATAACCACCTTTGTAATCATCAGTGCTAGCTTTTTGGACTGCATCATTTGATACAGTAAAGAGAGAATCATCTTGGTAATCCAAATTAGACAAAGATACTTTCGTTTCCTGAATGAAAGACATAAAAATCCTTAGAAATGCATTAACAATTTATCAACTAGGAGATTTTAGCACCAAACAGGAATTATCCCCACCGAAAGACGTTTGGGAGATGTTGATCCCCTAAGAAATCAACCCATGAAGGTCTTTAAAATTTTATTAACTGAGATACTGAAGACTGTTTTGATATATGGTCTCTTGAGCTTCTAGAACAGAAATCCCTTTAAGATGGGCTATCTCTGCAATAATTATTTCAATTGTATCGGGATAAGCTATCGAGCGAAGACCATTATTTAAATACCACAAAAAAGGAGCATCCGTTTCAGCAACAATATTATCAATTTCAATGTTACAAACAGTTTCTCGAAGGTGCTTGGAGTTTTCATTTAGAATCATAGGGCCAATACCAATCGTAAGTCCCTTTTTTATATACCTTAAGGCTGTATCTGTTTTTCCGGTGAAACCATGCATGATGCCTTTAAACGTTCCCGGAAACTTAGAAATAATCTCAAGTGCCCTACCATCTCGCCCTACGATGTGAAGGGATACCGGAAGATTTTCTTTTATGGCAACGCCTAGTTGCGTTTCAAAAACTTGTTCTTGAATCTCTTTAGAAATTTCCTTTTCATAACGTTTATCAAGCCCTATTTCACCAATCATAAAAGGCCGATATTCTTTAAGGAGCTTTACAAATTCGTTTTCTGAAAATTCCTTGGCATTGCTTGGGTGAACTCCCAGCATAGGAAACATAAAATTATATTTTGCAGTAAAAGCGACGGATTTTTGAAAATCTAAAAAAGAAACTCCTGGGATCAGCATCTTTTCAATGCCACTATCCAAGGAGTTTTTTATAACAGTATCAATGACTGAGTCTGAAAGCATATGCATATGACAATGAGTATCAATAAAATGCATATACTTCCTTACTTAGGCTACTCACAAAGTGTTTCCAATTTGCTTTCGCGACTCTACCTATTAGTGTTCACGGGTCTTATTAAATTTAATCTTAGGATATCTTTCCATTGTTAAATTTAAATTAACCATTGTTGGAGCTATGTAGGTTAAGTTTTCCCCACCATCGAGAGCGATATTTTGAGGAACATGGTTCTTAATTTCCTCAATAGAAGCAGGATCACCTTCTATCCAACGAGCTGTACTTACAGATATTGGTTCATAGATAGCTTCTACGTTATATTCGTTCTTTAATCTTGATACAACCACATCAAACTGAAGTTCACCAACAGCACCAACAATAAGATCGTTATTGATAATAGGACGGAACACCTGTACAGCGCCTTCTTCTGATAACTGTACCAGTCCTTTAATCAAGGCCTTCTGTTTTAGAGGATCCTTTAATCTTATTCTTCTAAAGAGTTCTGGAGCAAAGTTTGGAATACCAGTGAAATGCAGGTCTTCACCTTGAGTAAAGGTATCGCCAATTTGAATGGTTCCATGGTTATGAAGACCAATAATATCACCTGCATAGGCGGTTTCAGCTTGCTCACGATCCCCTGCCATAAAGGTTACAGCATCAGAGATGTTCACATCTTTACCAATTCTAACGTGATGTAAGCGCATACCTTTTTCATATTTACCAGATACTAAGCGTAAAAAAGCCACGCGGTCACGATGCTTTGGATCCATATTGGCCTGAATCTTAAAGATAAAGCCAGAGAGTTTCTCTTCATCTGGAGCCACATCACGGGTTTCAGTTTTTCTGACACCTGGTGCTGGAGCCCAACTGGTGAAACCATCCAACATATGATCTACACCAAAGTTACCTAAAGCAGTACCGAAGAAAACTGGGGTAAGATTTGCAGCTAAAAACTCTTCTTCATCAAATGCATTAGAACCAGCTTTCACTAATTCAATTTGATCACGTAAATCTTGAGCAAGATCTGAACCTACAGCCTCATCAAGTGCTGGATTATCAATACCTTTAATTACATGTTTTTCTTGGATGATCGCACCCTGACCTGTTTTATAAAGATATGTTTCATCTTTATAGATATGGTAGACACCTTTAAAACGTTTACCACAACCAATTGGCCAAGTAATTGGAGCACAAAGAATAGCTAATTCTTTTTCAACTTCATCCAAAAGTTCTAAAGGATCTCTAGTTTCGCGGTCCAACTTGTTCATAAAAGTTAGAATAGGAGTAGCTCTTAATCTTGTAACTTCCATGAGCTTTCTAGTACGCTCTTCGACACCCTTTGCAGCATCGATTACCATCAAACAACTGTCCACAGCTGTCAGAACTCGGTAAGTATCTTCAGAGAAGTCTTCATGGCCCGGGGTATCAAGGAGGTTTACAACACAGTTGTTATATGGGAACTGCATTACAGAAGTGGTTACAGAAATACCACGTTCCTTTTCCATTTCCATCCAGTCTGACTTAGCAAAGCTACCATTGCTACCACGGCCTTTGACGGTACCGGCTCTTTGAATAGCATGGCCGTATAAAAGTAATTTTTCTGTAATGGTTGTCTTACCAGCGTCCGGGTGAGAAATAATAGCAAACGTTCTACGCTTGTTTATTTCATTCAAAAATTCAGGGCTAGCCATGAATATATAATCCTATAACTATTTAACGTAACAAATATTTTATGGTGAATTGCTGTTATGCAATTTCTAATGCAGGGAAACTCTTAACAAGATTGTCGATTCCTTGCATCTGTTTCAAAAATGGTTCCACCAAGTCTAAAGGTAAAGCACTTGGACCATCGCATTTAGCTTGTGATGGATCAGGATGGGTTTCTAAGAAGAGACCAGCTATACCAACGGCCATTCCAGAACGGGCTAATTCGGCTTCCTGTTTTCTACGACCTCCAGAGGCTGCAGAACCAGGATCTCGGCATTGAAGGGAATGGGTAACATCGAAAATAACTGGGGCACCTAAAGAAGCTTCCTTCATTACTCCAAAGCCCAACATATCCACAACCAAATTGTCATAACCGAAAGAACTGCCTCTTTCACAAAGCATGATCTGATCGTTGCCACATTCATTAAACTTTTCAACGATATTGCCAACTTGATTTGGGCTTAAGAATTGCGGTTTTTTAACGTTTACAGGTTTACCACTTCTAGCAATAGCATTTACAAGGTTGGTTTGTCTGGCCAAAAAAGCGGGAAGTTGTAAAACATCAACTACTTCACTAAGTGGAGCTACTTGCTCTTCTTCGTGTACATCAGTAATGATCTTAACTTCAAATTCCTTTTTAAGACGTTCAAAAATTCTGATACCTTCTTCTAAGCCTGGTCCTCTATAAGAATGAATTGATGAACGGTTAGCTTTATCCCAGCTCGCTTTAAAAACATACGGAATCTTTAGGTCGCTAGTGATCTTTTTTAATTTTTCACATACGCGCATTGCAAGATCATATGATTCAAGGACATTGATACCACCAAATAAAACGAAAGGTGCATTATTGGCGACTTTGATATCACCTATTCTTACTTCTTTTACTTTATAAGACATATCAATCTTCCTTTTTAAGGCATCCCAGAGTAACACGTTCGTTGTTGCCTAAATCGCGTACTGTTTCAACAGCGGTATAGCCAGCATCCATAAACAAGTGTCTCACATCAGGACCTTGTTGATAACCATGTTCCACGATTAGCCAGCCACCATCGTTTAGGTGTTTAACAGAACCATGTATGACATCTAGAAGATCTTTTAAGCCATTCATTGGGGCTACTAGGGATGTTCTTGGTTCAAAACGCACGTCACCTTCTTGTAGGTGGGGATCATCTTGTTCGATATATGGAGGATTAGATACGATTACATCGTACATATCATTATCATCGATGCTCTTGAACCAATCACTGTTCCAGATTTTAACTGGGAGATTTAGATTTTTTGAATTCTCAGAGGCAACCTTTAAAGCTCCTTCTGAGTAATCAATAGCATTAACATCAGCTTCCGGATACTCTTTCTTCAACGCTAAGGCCAAAGCACCAGTGCCAGTGCCGAGATCCAAAATTCTGATATCTTTTATCGACTTTTTAGTAACAAGTTCATTGATCTTAAGAATTGCTTGATCAACAACAGATTCGCTATCAGGTCTTGGAATTAAAGTATCTTCGGTAACCTTAAGTTTCAAAGACCAAAACTCGCGCCAGCCAAGAATATAAGCAATTGGCTTACCTGAAAGACGAACCTTCACTAACTCACGGATCTGTTCCACCTTATCCGCAGGAACTTCTTCATCAGGATATGTTAGAAGATAAGACTTATCTTTATTAAGAACATGAGAAACAAGACAATAGGCTTCTATGGAAGAAACTTCTCTTTGTCCTGTAAATGGGCGCAAGGTTTGCTCTGCTTCTTTGTAAATTTCGCCTGTTTTCATACATACCCTCGATTAATTAGCTATTAGAACTAGCTAGCTCAGCAAGCTGTGCTGCTTGATGCTCTTCAATTACTGGCATTACAAGTGCATCAAGGTCACCATTCATAATTTCATCAAGTCTGTATAACGTCAAGTTTATTCTATGATCGCTAACTCTGCCTTGTGGATAATTATAAGTTCTTATTCTGTCTGAACGATCGCCTGTACTTAAAATGCTATGACGTTCCTCAGCTTTTTTCTGTGCTTTTCTTTCTTCATCAAGTTTAGCCAAACGAGATGCAAGTACTGCAAAAGCTTTCTCTTTATTCTTATGCTGAGATCTTTCATCCTGACATTCAACAACAAGTCCTGATGGGAAGTGGGTAATTCTTATTGCAGAATCAGTCTTGTTGATATGCTGACCACCAGCACCAGAAGATCTAAATGTATCGATTCTGATATCCTTTGGATCTATTTTTGGAGCTTCTGACTCAGGAACTTCTGGGAACACCATCACGGTACAAGCTGATGTATGAACACGTCCTTGAGCTTCGGTTACAGGAACACGTTGTACACGGTGGCCACCTGACTCAAACTTCATAATACCGTAAGCACCTTGTCCTACGATCTTACAAATCATTTCTTTAAAGCCACCCATTTCGCCTTCAGAAGCGCTCATGATTTCAACTGACCAGCCCTTCTTTTCAGCATATTTTGAGTACAATCTAAAGAGATCGCCTGCAAACAATGCTGCTTCATCACCGCCGGTACCAGCACGGATTTCTAGGAAAGCATTATTTTCATCCTTAGGATCCTTTGGTAAGAGCAATATCTGAATATTCTTTTCAGCTTTCTCTAAATTGCTTGTTGCTTCAGGAGCTTCTTCTTCAGCCATAAGACGCATTTCTTCATCATCGCTTGTAAGCATCTCATTGATTTCATTGCTCTCTTTTAAGCACTTCTGATATTCCTTAAAGCCATTCACTATAGTTTCAAGATCAGAATATTCTTTACTTAATGTTTTAAATTTCTCTTGATCCCCTACTATTTCAGGATCTGCTAGAAGTCCTTGAACTTCTTCATAACGCTCTGCAAGAGTCTCAAGCTTTGTAATAATGGTATCTTTCAACATGAAAAATTTTGTCTCAATAATTAGAAGAAAAAGGGAGAGGGTCCTACAAAAACGTTCTGTAGAACTAATGTCTTAATGTAACAGGAAAATAAAAAGGTCGTTCCATTAACTTTCCTTTGACAACAGTGATCTTAATAATTGGTAGAACCTTACAGATATCCATCACTGGAAAAGAAATATTTATCGTTAATTTTATCACAGATCAAGAAAGCTTATATTTATTACGCTTAAAAATTTCAATATTCCAATACGTATAAATAAAAAGCCCTAAAGTGCATCACACATTAGGGCTCTCCATAATTATTTCTTAACTGTTCAATTAAGCTTCAAAAGAAGAAGTACGAACATAGCTAAAGTGATATTCTCTTGTGAATGGAGGAAGAGAATTGAACTTACTTACCTTGTTAAATAATTTCTTCATCTTTCTAGTCCTTATTTATCAACACCTAATTCGTATAGAGTTATTAAACTACTTAGATTGACCAGTTGCTTCTTACGTAGCTAAAGCCATATGCTCTGGTTGCTGGCGGTAATACATTCATCTTAGAAACCGCTTTTGTAAAAATCTTCTTCATCTTAATACTCCTTATTCCGGATATAGCTGTTTGGCTTGACCATCACTTTATAGTGTTGTGCTTGCCGAGGCAGTTTATAAAGAATAACCTTCCTTCACGTAGCTAAAATAGTAAGCTCTGGTGTAAGGAGGAAGAACAACAGCATTCTTACGAACTATTGCAAATAATTTTCTCATTTTTGTTTCCTCAAAATTCTATGACTACCTTTCTAGTCATGTGTTTCTTCATTATTAAAATTTCAGACTTGATATTTTGTTTTTTAATTTTTTCCAAGTCCTCTGTGATTCACATCACAATTACATAATACATCAAAATGATATTTTTACAATATTTTTTTGAAAAATTTTACAAAAATACTATGAAAATATTTTCATTTTCTTGAAAATATTTTCAAGAAAAATTATTTTACAAATATTAAGCTCTTATAACATAAGGT
>CAVGFV010000072.1:0-6416 GCA_963628765.1 Succinimonas sp. | reverse complement strand
GCATTATTTACAATTTTCAAATTTTTATAGACTTTACAAAAAATATGAAATTATTTTACAAAAAATATGAAATTATTTTACAAAAATCTGAAATATACTTAATTTAAAACACAAAAATATTTGAAATATCTTCAATTTTTCTTAAACCATCATCAATACATTAATTATTTGTTAGTCTGCCGTATAAACATATCTGTTCTGTTTTGAAAAAACTGACTTTCAAAGTAAACTGAATAGAACACACTTATTAGATAAGGTGAGAATAAATATGACAGAAAATAACGATAACGCAGTAGCCAACGAATCCAATGCTCCTTTAACAGCACACGTCCATTCCATTGAAACAGGTGGTACTGTTGATGGTCCTGGTATTCGCTATTTGGTATTTTTTCAAGGATGCAATTTCAAATGCATATACTGTCATAACCGCGACACCTGGGACATGAAAGGTGGAACCATTTATACGGTTGATGATCTCATGAAAGAAATCGTTACCTATAAATCTTTCTTTAACGCCACTGGCGGTGGCGTTACTTGTACTGGTGGTGAAGCATCTTTACAAGCTAAATTCGTTACAGAACTATTTAGAAGAGTTCATGAAGCTGGCTTTAATACCTGTTTGGATACCAATGGCTTTTTTAGCTACGGTAAAGACCAAGTAGCCCTAATAAACGAAACCGATACATTTCTTCTAGATCTGAAATGTATGAACGACGAAAGACATAAAATAATTACTGGCTTTAGTAACCAAAAAGTTCTGGAATTTGCAAAATATCTCCACAGCCATAATAAGAAGATGTGGATCAGAATGGTAGTAATTCCTGGATATACAGATGATGACGAAAACGCCCATGCTTTAGGAAAATTCATTAAATCATTAGGCGATTCCGTAGAAAGAGTAGAACTCCTCGCTTACCACGAACTTGGTAAACATAAGTGGAAGTTCTTTAATGATCCATATAAGCTAGAAAATGTTCACCCTCCTAAGAAAGAGGTTATGGAACATGTAAGATCTATAGTGAGAGGCTATTTTAAAGATACCTTCTAACCTTTTAGGATCTTAAAGTTCATCCACGAATACTTTAGGATCCAAATCTTTCTTTTCAAAAGCAGTATGTAAAGCTTCAGCAAGACACATAACGTTTGGTCTTAAATTAGGAGTTACACCTGAAGCTTTACAAACCTTTCCATACCATTCGATTTCTCTCTCTGTAAGGTTACGTTGAGATCTTTTTCCTAATTTATATAGCCCATACAAAGGACCGCATACAGCAAGACCAACCATTACTACAATAGAAGGCCATATATAAGTAGGAAAAGTAAAGTTATATACCCTAATAAAGATGGTGTACCACACCACAAAGAACGCAATTACTAATGGAAGGGTCTTTTGACCAAAAAGAACCGCAGATACGATAAATCCCTCACGATACACCGCATTTATTGTTTTGTTTTTCAAAGGCCAAAGTTTACATATGAGGCGCCCTTTTTGAATTTCTTGTATCACAACATTCCTCCAAAACAACAAAACAAATTTCACTTCAAAAATATAACTTTTTTATTTTTCTAAAATCACACAGCAAAAGAGCCATAAAAGTGATTCTTAGGGTTACTCTTGAATTCGTCTAAAAAGCGTGTCAGTGCTCAATTTCAGCCATTCCAAAATTGCTGTAAAAAAGCAAATCAGATATACTTTGAGAGGTTATTTTCTGCACGGCGAGCTGTTTATAAACCAACAAAATGAGTACTACCATGTTAACAGGTATAGTAATCATCCAAAGAAGATTTGATTTTAGATGATAATAACTCACGATAGTAATTTATAACAGCGCAAATCGACATTACAGGAAACGGATCACGGGTTCACCGTACCGAAATCCGGTTTCAGTTTTATACCCAACTGAAACTCTGAAAAGGATCCCTGTTGTTCAGTAAATCAGAGAGGAAAAAAAATTGGCACGTACTATAATGCTTTATCCGGTCAATACTGAAGCCGGAGCAACATCTATCAGCTTAGGCTTAATCAAGGCTCTATCTGAAAAAGGTTCGAAAGTCAGTTTCTTTAAGCCGGTAGCTCAACCAAAATCATCAGACGTTGGATCCGAAGCTAGTACAGCTGCTGTTAGAACAAGCACAGGACTAACTCTTGCAGAACCATTAAGCGCAAATTACATGGAAGAAATGATTTCAAAGAATGATGAAACATCTCTTCTTGAAGAAATCATTGCTAACTTTGAACAGTTTAAAGCTGAATCAAACAGCGACATCATCATTGTTGAAGGTTTAGCACCACAAGAAAGACATCCTTTTGCTTCTGCTTTAAATGCAAAGATTGCAAGTGGCATTGATGCTGATATTGTACTTCTCGCTCGCCCATACAAAGATGTAAAACACCTCAAGAATTCTATTCAACAGATTATCAATAGCTTGAGCAAGATCCAGAAGAAGCGTGTACTCGGCGTAATCTTCAATAAGATCACCTCTGAACTTAACGGTCTTGATCTTTCTGGCATCACTACAGCTCTTGCTGCTGTACCACTAAACGGCAAACTTAATGTTGCACGTCCTTGCGATCTTGCTAAATTCTTAAGTGCTCGTTTCCTCAGTGCTAACATCCTAAATAACGGTGAAATTAACACCAGAAGATTATCTGATGCCGTATTCTGTGACTGCTCTGCTGAAAATATCAAAAATAGAATTGTAGATGATTCATTAGTAATCGTTCCTACAGATCGTGACGATATTCTTGCAACTGTTGCTGAAGTTGCACCTAATGTAAAGATTGGTGCTTTGCTTCTTACTGGTAGCTCTGCATTGTCTAACAACGCAAAAGATCTTTTGAACAAGATCTATGCAACCAAACTTCCTGTATTCCAAACCAACAACGAAGCTTGGCAGACTGCTATCGATCTTAAGAACTTCAACGACGAAATCGGCATCCCTTCTGATGATACCGATCGTGTACATGCAATTGCTGACTTCGTTGCTCATTGCTTCAACGAAGATTGCTTAAAAGCTCTTTCTGAAAACAAAGATCACGAAAGACTTTACAGCCCTGCTGCATTCAGATACAAACTCATTGCTACCGCTAAGGCTGACAGAAAGCGCATTGTTCTTCCAGAAGGCAACGAACCACGTACTGTTAAGGCTGCTGCAATCTGTGCAGAAAAAGGCATTGCTACCCCAGTTCTTCTTGGTAACCCAGATGAAATCAGAAAGGTAGCCCAAGAACAAAACGTTACTCTTGGTGAAGGTGTTGAAATTATCGACATCGAATCAAGCAGATCAAAATATGTTGATCGTCTTGTAGAACTTCGTAAAGCTAAGGGTATGACTCCTGAAAAGGCTCTTGAAGAACTTAAAGATAACGTAATGCTCGGAACCATGATGATCGACAACAACGAAGTTGATGGTCTCGTTTCTGGTGCTGTTCATACTACTGCTAACACCATTAGACCAGCTTTCCAGATCATCAAGACTGCTCCTGGTGCATCATTAGTATCATCTATTTTCTTCATGCTCTTCCCAGATCAAGTTCTTGTATATGGTGACTGCGCTGTAAATCCTAACCCAGATGCAACTGCACTTGCTAACATTGCAATGCAGTCAGCAGATACTGCTAAAGCATTTGGTATTGACCCACGTGTTGCAATGATTTCTTACTCAACCGGTACTTCTGGTAAGGGTCCTGATGTTGACCTTGTGAAGGCTGCTGGTGATGAAGTTAAGGCTAAACGTCCTGAACTCGCAGTAGACGGTCCTTTACAGTACGACGCTGCTTATGTTGAAGATGTAGCTAAATCAAAGGCTCCAAATTCACCTGTAGCAGGTAAGGCGAATGTTTATATATTCCCAGACCTAAGCTGTGGTAACCCTCTTTACAAGGCTGTTCAGCGTTCTGCTGACCTCGTATCAATTGGACCTATGCTCCAAGGCTTAAAGCGTCCTGTTAACGACTTGTCTCGTGGTGCTCTCGTTGACGATATTGTGTTCACAATTGCTATTACTGCAATTCAAGCACAGCAACAGAAGAAGTAATTTTTATTTAATTTAGGTGAGAAACGGATCTTTTTAAGATCCGTTTTTTTTAACAGAAAAAAATAAAAATGAAACTGTTGATAACAGGGGCTACAGGTTTTGTCGGACGAAACCTTATTAAATTTCTAATTAAACAAGAACCATCTTGGCAGTTCGTCATACTTACAAGAAATGGCAAAAAAGCCCAAAAGGTATTTTCAGAAGTTCTAGCGTCTTCAACATCTAGAATATGCATCATCAATAGTATTCACGACTTTACCAGTATCAAAGGAGATATTCTTATAAATCTCGCTGGTAGTGCTATTTTTAAGCCCGTACCTTTTTTTGAAAATATAAAATTACTCTATGAATCACGAGTGAAATTTTCCCAAACGTTAATAACCGAAATGGCCCAAAAAGGCACTCTTCCTCAAGTAATATTTTCAGCATCCAGTGGCATTGAAAATGGTCATGATAATTTTTTGAAAGCACTTCGAGATGCGTGGGAAAACAGTATTAAAGATGCACTTTACGATGCTAAGAAAAATAAACTTTTAAGTTCAGAGCCAAATACCATATTCATGCGTTTTAGCAATATTATCGGTAGTGATGGCGGCATCTGTTATCCTTATATAAAATTTCCCATCCTTACGCATTTTATTCCTGGAGATGGCAAGAACCTGGTTTCTTGGATCAGTATTCAAGATGTAGTTAAGCTAATATATGAACTTATAACAAAACATTCGGATTTTGAAGGTGCTATAAACTTTTCTGTCCCTACCCATATAACCATTAAAGAACTTATTTGCTCCCTAAGATCTCACAATAATTTGCTACCAACTTTCATGATTCCTAAAATCATCATAAAGGCCTTACGTCCGAATACAGGAGCCGTACTAATTGACAGCAATGTCCTACAAAATAACGGAATCCAAAACTTAAAGTATCAATATGAATGGACAGATTTTAAAAAGTTAGTGAATTCTTGGAAACAAGCTAATAACTAGCCACCTATTTTTGGTAATCACTTTTATTTTCAATGTTCGAAACAATAGATGTAGCATTTTTTACTTGCCATTTAACATTGAAATCATAAAGCAAAACACCGTATTCTCTATCATCATCTTCTATATTATGGCGATAAGCAGGTCTAGGATCTTGAGCTAAAACTTCTGTAATTAACTCTTTAAACTCTGGAATACCAGCCTGCAAAATCTTTTCTTCAGCTTCTTTGGTGAATTGCACGGGCATCAATTTTGGGGCCTCTTCGGCAAACCCTGACCTCGCATTAGGCACACTATCAGTGAACTTTATATAAGGTTTGATATCAATTATCGGGGTTCCGTTAACCAAATCAGCCCCTTCTATATTAAGAACAGGATCGTTATTTTCCTTGGAAAAAGATTTAAGTTTCACTAAAGAAAGGCCAATTCTATTAGGTCTAAATGGAGAACGTGTGGCAAAAACACCTTTTGAAACATTCCCACCTAGTCTTGGAGGACGGACCTTTGCTAAAAATTCTTTTTCTATAGGGATTTCATGAAATAAAAAAGACACCCACAAATGGCTGAATTCAGATATTCCATCAAAGGCATCTACATTATTGTACGGTGGATAAAAATGAATTTTAAAAATTCCATGAGTGATAAGAGAACTCTGCCTAGGAACAGCAAATTTCTCCATAAAAGGAGTCTCAATCCACCCTATAGGCTTTATAGAATAGCTACTATCAATCTTCTTTGACATATAAGGCTCTAGCGTAACAGGAAACACTGGTAACACATGATGGAGTGTTTTCTAAGGCTACACATGAGGTATAAATGATGCCATTAGCTTTTCTAGCATAAGCCTTATCTCGTGCATCAATTCTAGCATCTTGTTCTGAAGCCACAGGGCTACTGGAATCCTCTTGACAAGAACTACCTTCAATCATGCCAAGATCTTCATAATTGAGGTCACGAAGCTCTGAATTTTTATAAACCTTTATCCCTGCTTTATCAAAATATTCGGAAATTTTGTCAGGATCAAGGTTACTCTCAAATGAAAAAAAACTACACCCTGACACAGTTATACAAAATAAAGAAAACAATGTGAGTATACGTAGTCTAATATTCATAATAATCCCTAATTAGAGCACACCTTGGTAACTTCAAGAAAGCTAAAATAGCTTTACCTAATAACAGTAAGAGCCAACATCAACACAGTTGTATTCTAAGGTTAAAAGTCATTTTTTTAAACTGATTTTTGGGTTCTTGTTTGCTGCTAGTTAGGAAAAACAATGGCTAAAAGATCTCAAACAACATTGCTATAACAGCATTTTTATTAATGCAAGAATTAGTATTTACCGTAATTCTGTCATTTTAAACATACACAGAAAAAAAGTTTAAGGAAGTTGTAGA
>CAVGFV010000071.1:0-2752 GCA_963628765.1 Succinimonas sp. | reverse complement strand
CTTTCATAGGTTTTTTTGGTTAATTTGTTGTGGTGACACAAGTTTAACACAAGAAACCCTTTCTTTTTTCTGTAAAATTTTTAATTTATAGAAGTCCCCTTAAGGCTTTAACTTTTATCCCAAGGTATTTATAAGTTTTATAGGACCACACATGAAATATACCATCCACCATCAAGACTCCTATGCCATGCTACAAGTTGATTTAGAAAAAGGAGAGTCCATAAACTCTGAAAAGGGCGCCATGATTGCCATGAGTGAAGGCGTTGAGCTTACAGGGCATGTCGAAGGTGGCTTAGTTGGCGGTCTTATTCGAAAGTACATCACCGACGAAAAATTCTTTACGGAAAAGATTATCGCTACCCGAAAAGCCGGTTTTACTTGCTTAGGTACTGGGGTAGGTTCTATAGCAGTTATGGAAGTTAATCCTAATAATCCTCTTTTTTTAAAAAAGGGTGCTTATCTTGCTTCTACTGAAGGCGTGACCGTTTCTGCGGGAGCTCAAGGTCTTATAAAAGGCCTTACTTCCGGAGAAGGCTTTTTCTTAATCAAGGTGCATGGGCAAGGAACTGTATTCCTATCCTGCTTTGGAGCTTCGCACTCTTTTGAGCTTGCGCCGGGAGAACATATGATCGTGGATAACGGACACTTACTTGCTTGGGAATCTACTCTGAAATACCGCATGACGAAAGCCTCTAAGGGCATCGTATCGAGCCTTACCTCTGGCGAAGGTTTAGTGTGTGATTTTACAGGTCCAGGTAAGTTGTACATTCAGACAAGTAGACCTCTTGTTCTTTCCTAATTTAGTCTCCTAGCAAAAAGGAATACCTCTTTTTAAGGACAAAAAAATTCGTAGTTTTCCAAAGATAACTCTTAGGTTAAAACTACGAATTCATTATTTTTAGAAGTTGTAATCTAGGCACTTTCCTTCAAGATCGCCATACAGGACGTAGTCCATTTCCACTGATGACTTTATGGAAATTAGGCAGATGGAGCCATCCTTTTTCCGCCCATTATCAAGAGTTATGTTGTACTTAACTTGATAAACGTTTTTAAGGGCAAGGTCGTTTATTCTGGCGTTCTTGACACAGAGTTTATCCATTTCAGTTTGGGCATTCTTTTAAATTTCTTGAACAAGCATGGGATTCTTTTTACATCCTTAGCCATCTTGTTAAAGACTTTAAAGGGTTGTTCTTTCTCAAAGTTAACACCGAAGGTCTCGGAAAATCCTAAGAGTAATTTAGGAAACTTAAGAGATTCTAGGATTTGATGTTTATGCTTTTCCGTAAAAGAGTCAAAGTCGAAAGGAGGCATTTGGTATTTGTTAGTTATACTGCACTCCGTAACTTTAGGAGCCTCGAGATCCGTAATATTTTCAATAAAGGCGGTCCCGAAGTACAAAAAGTTCACTATGCGATTGCAAGCAATCCTTTCTATATTGACTTTAGGACTTGGAATAACTGCTGTGGCGATAAAGACTAAGATAGAAGCGATAAGAATAATAGCCGGGTGGAATCTTTTTAGAGTTATGCCCCAAAGCTTTTCTTCAGAGGAATTCTTAATCCTTCTTTCCGCATAAACTTCGGCATAAGCCCAAGAGAGAAAACCAAAAGAAAGGAATACCACTAAATAACGAGGTACTGGATTATGGAAGGCTTTGATATTGCTTCTCTTAGCATCCACACCAATTAAGAAAGCAATGATTACTGGAAAAAACAAAACCATCATGATTACAAACAGGGTATCTAAAAAGTTAGCCAAGGTGGATCCTGGTTCTAGAATCCCCACCGCACATGCCAAATGTGCCACTATAGTATGGATGACATAGATAAGGGCTACAAAGGCAGGATAGAGAAGGATGATGTGGAAGATGGAAAAATGTTTTTCAAAAGGGAATTTTTGGGGAGCAACTTTCGGGAGTTCTTCAGGTGTTTCGTTATCCATAACAATGATCTCAATTTTTAAATATTTATACTAGTGTTATTTTTAACCTATTTTTTGATGTCGGGAATAGTTACCTTAAGAAATGGTGATCCTGATTCCGATAAAAAAGCACTTTCGCTAAAGAAATTTTTCTCAAAATCAAAACTTCAAATTAGTGACACATGACCACATTTATGACTCAATATGTGATAACTCTTTTATTATCCTCATAGCTATTTACCTATAACCAAATTGAATTTTAGTGTTTAGAGAATATTTCCTTTGAAATTAGAAATCAAAGGGAAGGTTTTACCTTGGGTGAATTCCTAAAAACTAAGAAAATACGGAATCATCAAGGAAAGCCCTAAGCAACAAAATTAAAAACCTTTGTTTAAGGCTTTCCAAAATACTGAGTAACTCTAGTGAAATTACAAGCTTTTCTACAATTTCACTATAGAGAGGTGCGTGATGTTAGATTACGATGAATTTGAAAGCGAAGCTAAGGCAGAAAGAATTGCCCGCTTTAAAAATCTTACGTTACTTACCTTTGCTTTCGCCTGTATTATCGGGGCACTCTTTCTCCTAAAAAATGTCTACAACACCCACCTTGTTGAAATGCAAGACATTTAAGAGGAAAACGATATAGGCGAATATCAGTATGATCGCAAAATTCTCTTTATAAGCTCTTATGCTCCTACTTACACCACCTTACCAGAGCATGAAAAAGGTATCTATAAGGTTCTCAAAGCGAACCACATTGGCTACGAAATCGAGTATTTAAACTGTAACGATATAAATTTAGGTATGTAATTTAATTACTAATCTTACGAAA
>CAVGFV010000070.1:0-3731 GCA_963628765.1 Succinimonas sp. | reverse complement strand
AAAACTAAATTTTGATCCTACTAAATTTTTTTTCTTGGATGAGTAAGATGGGAATCACATACCTAAAATCCTATCGTTACAGATTAAATTTTAGGTGTTGGACAAGAAACCTCACCATTTTGAGCTTTATTTCGCATCCAATGATCCATAAGCACAAGTGCCATCATCGCTTCAGCAATAGGCACAGCTCTAATGCCAACACATGGATCATGTCTTCCTTTTGTAACGATCTCTGCTGGTTTACCTTCAAGATCGATTGTTCTACCTGGAACCATAATACTTGAGGTTGGTTTTAAGGCCATTCTTACCACTATATCTTGACCAGAACTTACACCACCTAAAATACCACCTGCGTGATTAGATGCGAATCCCTGAGGAGTGAGTTCATCTCTAAATTCAGAACCTCTACTTTCAGAAGCCTTAAAGCCATCACCAATTTCAACACCCTTTACAGCATTAATTCCCATCATAGCTGAAGCAAGATCTGCATCTAAGCGACCAAATACTGGCTCTCCTAATCCTACAGGAACACCTGTAGCTTTAACTTCAAGTTCGGCTCCAATAGAATCGTGATCCTTTATTAAATCACTCATAAAGTTACGTATTTCATCAACTTTATTGTTATCACAGAAGAAAAATTCATTGGTATCTCTATCTTCTATGTGACAAAATTCCGCAGCAACAGGACCTATACGAGTAGTATAAGCTGTAATAGTAATACCCTTGGATTTTAAGAACTTCCTTGCGATGGCACCTGCTGCCACTCTCATGGCTGTTTCTCTAGCAGAAGAACGTCCGCCTCCGCGATAATCGCGAATGCCATACTTTTGCCAATATGTATAATCAGCATGGCCTGGTCTAAACACCTTTGCGATATCAGAATAATCACGTGAATGTTGATCAACATTCATGATTAATAGACCTATTGGAGTACCAGTAGTACGTCCTTCAAAAACACCAGATACAATTTTTACTTGATCTGGTTCTTGACGCATGGTTGTAAATTTTGAAGTACCAGGACGACGCTTATCAAGATCAGGTTGAATATCAGCTTCAGATAATTCAAGTCCTGGTGGACATCCATCAACAATTGCCATTAAAGCATACCCATGGCTCTCACCACAGGTAGTAACTCTGAAAAGCTGTCCGAAAGTATTACCGGCCATTACTTTTCACCTCTATCGCTATCAAAAATTCCTCCACAATCGATAAGCTCATCGAATGTCAAAACGAATACCCCATCACCACCGTTCTTGAAATTAACCCAATGGAAAGGAACGTCTGGGTATTCTTCAACAAGTGCAGCCTTACTATTGCCTACTTCGCAGACCAAAATACCATTTTCATTCATGAAATATGAAGCTTGAGCGAGAATTCTTCTCACAATATCCAAACCATCTTCACCTGCTTTCAATGCTACTTCTGGTTCATGTCTATATTCGCTAGGCATATTATCAAAATCATTCTTATCAACATAAGGAGGATTGCAGATAATTAAGTCGTAACGTTCATCTTCAGGTATTTCTTTAAAAAGATCACTTTGATATGGATAAACAATCTCTTCAAGACCATAATTCGCAATATTGCTCGAACATACCTCTAAAGCTTCAGGACAGATATCAACAGCATCAATCATAGTGCTACCCTTCTGATACACACTAGCGCAAGCGATTGCTATACATCCGCTACCAGTGCACATATCGAGAATTCTCTTAGGATAGTGCTTAAGGAATGGTCTAAAACTGGTTTTAATCATTTCTGCGATTGGTGATCTTGGAATTAAAACTCTATCATCAACATAAAATTCCAAACCGCAGAACCAAGCACGATGGGTAAGATACGCTGCAGGGATATTTTCATGAACACGAGCCATCAACATTTTCGCAATGTTCTGCTTTTCCCTTGTTGATAAACGAGCTTCAAGAGTCTTTTCATCAGCAGGAGGATCAAGATTGAGAGTGCACATGATGATGTACATCGCTTCATCCCAATAACTTTGGGTACCATGTCCTAGGAACACTTCGTTCTCGATAAGATAACTTGTAGCATAACGTACAGCATCATTGATTGTCTGCATCTCATTAACAAATTCCGTTTCGATGTTTTCTGGGAAAACAACAGTTTCCGGGACGGAAAAAGATTTATCCTGAGTCATGGATTCACTACCTTACTTGTAAAACAACAAGCTTTCACATTTACAACTAAATACTACAATATATGGAAGTATTGCATTATCAAAATTTCTTCTGCATTTTTATAAAATTCCATTATGCAGATAATGGCTTTCATCCCTTCGGGGCTTTGAAAATTAATAGATTGGAGTTTCCTCCATCAATTCTATTAAAAATCTAAACGTTAGAATATCTAACAATCAAACCTTGAAACAGACTTTTTAAATTGTGCTCATTTTGGAATATTAAGAGCTGAATTTATAATCAAAATAGACAATATTTACTTTTTTTATCGAAAAATATATCTAATTCATTCTGCAGCAAGGCTTGTCTTTAAGCAGAAAGTTTCTAACCTACATTTATTTTAATAGCTAGAATTTTTTATCTCTAGCAAATTTTTTAAAACATAATTGTTTATCTCAATAAACCACACATAAAACGAGAGGCTTTTTTAAAATAAACCAATCTCTTTTCTCGTCTCAATTCTCTACAAGAAATCTCAACGAAAAATATTTTCACAATCCAAACTAGTGGTTCAGAAAATATCGAAACAAAGTTTAAAATTTATTTCTCTTTATTTCTTGATTAATTTCCACAATAGTTTGAAGGTGTCTTTCATCAGAATTTTTTGGCTTTAACATGGCTCCGTGATCAAACTCATAAGCACCAAGTCCAGCTATATATAAACGTCCTTTGTACATGGTGCGAACATGCTTAGCAACAAGTAGCGGAGAATACTTTTTAAAAATTCTCAACATTGTCCTATCCTATATCGATTACAAGAATCACTTGGCATCATGCCATTCCTTTAGAACACATCATGTGATCGTAGTAATTCTAAGATAAACTTAATAAAAAAAAAGAGCTCTCAAAGGACATCTAGAATAGAAACACATGCATTTTTTAAATGTGTGAAGTGTATGGTTATTTTGTGAATACCCACTACAAATCCTCACACGATTTTGGTCATTTTCTACAACGGACGAGGATTAATTGATGCCCAAACCTTGTATTTATTATTTTCTAGAACTAAAACCACACAAGCAGCAGGAGAAAAGTCAAAATACGCATTAGAATCTAAAAAAGTAGAATATTCAGATTCAATGGTAGGTATATGAGTAACAATCAGCACAATCTTTTCTTTTAATGGACTATTCATAACTTCCAAAGCAATGCCAGAGTTGCCAGGACATAAATTCTTATCAATGTATCTTTCAGAAATTATCAGATCTTTGGTGACAATATTCGCTGTTTCCTCGGCCCTTTGCACGCCACTAGTAACTACACAATCTATGTGATCAATTCCCAAAGACTCTTTTATAAAATTATTAACTTGCTTGGCTTCATAAATTCCTGATGGAGTTAGTGTCTTGTTGCCTTTAGAGTCCAAAGCTGCTTCTCCATGGCGCATCAGGATAACTACACCATGGAAATTTTGATTTTCAATATTACTACTCACGTTATTTAGTCTCCGATAAACACTTTTTCTAACAATAACATTTTAAGGGGACTTCTATAAATTAACTTTTTTGCGATGTCCCAATGTTAAAACACACACAA